>JBGCFB010000200.1:0-2574 GCA_045106685.1 Bacteroidia bacterium
ATTGAGAAAAGCATTACATAGGAAAGCTGCAAAGAAGCCCAGCACGATATTCAGTTGCTGAATAGACACGAGCCTGCCGCGCTGGTTCGCAGAAGCTATTTCCGATATAAAAGTAGGTGCGATCACCAATGCCGCGCCAAAGCCCAATCCTCCTATCACGCGTGCGATATACAACGTCATATAGGAAGTGGCATAGGCTGACCAGATCGCTGACAGCGCATATAAAAAAGCTACAATTAGCAGCAATACCTTTCTGCCAAACTTGTCGCTCATTCTCCCTGACACCAACATCGCAAACATCGCCGCCAACGTCGGTGCTGCCACAATACTGGCACCTTGGCCTTCGCTCAACTCAAAAAACGGTGTCGCGAAGTTCATTACACCCGAAATAATCCCTGCATCAAAACCGAACAGGAAGCCTCCAAGGGAAACTACCATCGCCAGAAAAATGGTGTAAGCTGAGTTCTTTTTCATGTTGCAATATGAACGTTTTAGGAAAAAGCCACCACTTTTTCTTTCAAAACATAGCGCATTTCATCAAACAGATTCGCAATTTTGCGTCCCCTAGTAAAGAGGAAAGAATAAACAAATTCAGCACGCAGCTATTTTTGAACCTTTACGTATTCAAGCGGCCTAATTTCATCTGCTTTATGCGGCAATTATTAATCGACAATTCTATTCTTTTACTCTTTGTAGTAGCCTCTCTCGGGTATTTTCTTGGAAATATCCGCATTCGCGGCGGCTCACTGGGAGTAGCAGCAGTGCTGTTCACGGGACTCGCCTTTGGGGCACTTGACCCGGCATTCAACATCCCAGAAGTAATCCTACTGATCGGCTTATCGATATTTGTATACTCGATCGGCCTAAGCTCAGGACCTTCATTTTTTCATACATATCGAACAAAAGGCCTGAGCGAATTTGCCTTTATCGTGTCGGTCTTGATAGGCACAGGTGTGCTTGCTGCGGCCCTATGGTCCTTATTTGGATTTTCGGCTGCGACTGTAGCGGGTGTGTACTCAGGAAGCACAACCAATACCGCGGCTCTCGCAGGAGTCATCGACTTGATCAACAATACCTTAACGCCCGAAGCTGCTTCTGTAAGTATCGAAGATGTGGTCGTGGGCTATTCATTCTCTTATCCGATGGGTGTTTTGGGCGGAATGATTGCGATTGTTGTGTTGGAAAAGGTTTTTAAAATTGATTACGAAGCAGAAAAACATAGCCTGCGTAAAGAATATCCTGTCGATAGCGAACTCACTGAAGCATCGGTTGAAGTGACCAATCCAGATGTAACGGGCATTACGTTAAGGGACCTTTATAAGAAAAGAGATTGGAACTTTGTCTTTGGCAGGATATTCCATAATGGCGAAACCCAACTCGCCAACTGGGATGTCAAATTAGAATTGGGCGATGTCTTAATGATCGTCGGAACTGAGGAGGAGATTGCAAAAGCGATAAGCGAAATTGGCGTGCTCAGCGATTCGACCCTGGCATATGACCGTACATTATTTGATCGCAGGCGCATTTTTGTATCCAACCCAAATGTAGCTGGTAGAACGATTGCCTCACTCAATATTCCTGAAAAGTATAATGCCATCATCACCCGCATACGTCGGGGCGATATGGACATGCTCGCCAAGAGTAATACTGTCCTCGAAATGGGAGACAGAATCCGCTTCATCGCCAAGCGCGATGAATTGAAAGCGCTTTCCAAATATTTTGGTGATAGTTATCGTGCATCGAGTACGATCAACCTATTCTCCTTTGGATTAGGAATCGGACTTGGTTTGCTGCTCGGTTCTATCGAATTTTCATTTGGCCCGAGCTTCAGTTTCCAGTTGGGTTATGCTGGCGGACCTTTGATTGTGGGACTTATCCTTGGAGCATTGCGACGCACGGGACCAGTTTTGTGGACCTTGCCATACAGCGCCAATGTGACCTTACAGCAACTTGGGCTTATGCTTCTCCTCGCTGCGATCGGCGTACGATCTGGCAATGCATTTGTCCAAAGTATATCGATAGAAGGACTCTGGATTTTCATCGCGAGTACGATCATCAGCTTGCTTACGGCCTTTTTAATATTGATAATTGGTTATAAAATTTTAAAGAAACCCTTCACACTTCTTATGGGTATGGTTGCAAATCAGCCGGCCATTTTAGATTTCGCAAATTCCAGAGCAGGCAACAATATTCCGGTTTTCGGCTTCTCTCTCATGTTCCCAATAGCCTTAATTTCGAAAATAGTGATCGCTCAAATTTTGTTTTCTATCTTAAACTAAAAAATAATTGTGCTCATTTTAAACCAAATGAGATAAAGCTTGTTGTAGTTAACATATCAAATGTTAAACAAGCCTCCAAGCTTATGAGCACGACTTTCATTCCCCCACTTGGCCAAAAAGGATGGGCACCTGCTAAGATCCAACAATTGGCCAGGACCTTAAAGGCAGTAGCCCACCCGGTCCGACTATCTGTAATTGAAATGCTTCGTGATGGAAGTAAGCTTTCTGTAACAGATATATATACACGACTAAATGCAGATCAGTCTGCGATATCACACCACTTGATCTTACTTAA
>JBGCFB010000201.1:0-20637 GCA_045106685.1 Bacteroidia bacterium
AAGGAATATATTTTAAACGAGGTCTTTTTTCGTTGCAAAGAAGTGCTTTACCTGCTGTTCACTATACAATTCGCCGCTTAGTTTTCCGTCGTGCCAAAAGCCTACATGGCCTCCTTTGTCAGGAATATCAAGGTTGAAGTAGGGATTATCTGAAGCCTCTTTTCTTGGGAAACATGTTTCAGATAGAAAAGGATCGTTCTTCGCATTTACCAACAGGGTAGGGATTTGGATGTTTGGCAGAAACTGGAGTGAACTGGATTTTGCATAATAGTCAGCGCCATCGGCGAAGCCGTGAAGCGGCGCTGTATACCGATCGTCGAAGTCTCGGAGGCCATGCGCAGGAGCTTGGTTTACAATGTTCTCTGGAAGAATATCTGCTTTTGAAGCGACTTTTTTATTCAAATGTTTTAAAAATCGACCTGCATAAACCGTTTTATTAAATCCTGGAAGATCGATCATCAGGCTTGCGCCAGCAAGTTCGATAGGAACTGAAATCGCAGCTGCACAAACGAGTTTATTCATGACCTGCTCAGGAGCTTCCCCCAAATACTTGAGTGTGACATTTCCTCCCAAACTAAAGCCCACAAGACCATATTCTTCATATTCTTCGCGCTCGCCCAGGAGGTTTAGAAGAAAGCGGATGTCACTCGTTTCTCCACTATGATAAAAGCGCGGTAGACGATTGGGTTCACCGCTGCACGACCTGAAGTTGAGTGCCAGTGCGTCCCAGCCTTCCTGGTTGAGCATGCGCACCATGCCGCGCACATACGCCCGGTCAGCATTTCCTTCCAGTCCGTGCAGAAGAACCGCTAACCTCGGGTTCCCTTGTTTGCTCCAGTCGAGATCGAGAAAGTCGCCATCAGGCGTGTCGATCCGCTCTCGCGTATATGTTATTCCCCTTACTTTTCTAAAAACCGATGGGATAACTGTTTGAAAATGTGCAGAAAAGTCGGGCATTACTAAAGCTTTTTCTCAAACCAAATACGATGCTGGGATACTTCTTCTGCTTCTTCAAAACCAATTACATTGAATTCGTTATTGAGAGCGAAATGCAGCATCGCCCGGTGGCAGTTACGGGTTTTAAAACGAAATGTATGATAGCCGTTTGCGCGCGCCCATACCTCCATGCCATGAGCAAGCGATCGTGCAACACCTTCCTGGCGCCAGGCCGGTTTTACGCCGCCCATCCATGAATAAAAACTCCCATCACTATCCCTTTCGTAGCCAGATTTGAAGCCAATGATTTCACCGCCTTGAAGCTCCGCTACAAGGATAATATGCGAGACATTTGTAAAGCGTTTTTCATACATATCCTCGCCATACGGATCCACAAATTCGGGAATGAGCTGGGAAATAGCTACTGCTTCTTCAATCGTGCCAGGGCGTATGCGAAAGTCTTTTTCCATGAAATCTATATCGATGAATGTACGGGAGAGAGCATCCGTGTTTTAACGGGAGGGACTTGTGTAAACACTGAATTTCCCCAAAGTTCATATCCTGTTTGTTGTTATCAAACCCGATTAAGGGATAAATTGTTAAGTATTTGATAATGAGGTGTTTGTATTCGGGTTGGTTCGTGGTTTTTACGGTAAAAGGCTTAGATTGAAACGCGTTTCTAAGGAGGAATTGTTTTGGGGATCGCCTCGCGCGAGGCCTTGATTGCAGCCATGAAACAAATTTCCCACGCCCCGCTTTTTAGAATTGCCCTTGTTTTTGTACTTGGTTTGCTCGCCAGCTTTGAAGGTTTTCCCAGCCACTGGGCGAGCTTGGCTATCTGTATCGCTCTTGGCTTGCAGTTCGTTCCCAAAGCCTACACCAAAAGCAGATTGATTCTCATCGGGAACCTTAGCTGGTACCTGACGGCACTTGGTTGTGGAGGCTTGCTTGTACTGGCTCAGCCTGTGCAGGATATGACACAGCCAGACCTGTACACATACATGTGTGCGGAGCGCCATATGATCGCAATTCCGGATGGGCCGGTGAAGAAATCCCGTTTTGGAAAGCAGGTGGATGCTCAGGTTATTGCTGTATGGGATGATAGTTTATGGCAGTCTGTATCTGGCAGAATTCGACTGCGATTTTCGCTAGAGGATACCAGCGAGGTAGCGCCTTGGGACAGTATTCAGGTGTATGCTTATGTGCGTGATCTTTGGGTGAAAAATAAGGGCTATCAGGAATACCTGAATAAGCAAAACTTAAAGCATGTAGCCTATGTCAAGCGCTTCCAAAAGCAAGGTAAGTACGCGACCATTCAGGCAGAAAGCTGGCGTGTGCAGAACCAGTTGTCCTCCCGTGTGCAGAAGCTTGTATCAGGTGAAAAGGAAAAAGCGATTGCCTGTGCTATGTTGTTGGGTGATAAGCGCCTTTTAACATCAGAGACTAAAAAAGCATTTTCAGTCTCTGGCTTAAGCCATATTCTGGCGATCTCAGGACTGCATGTTGGTATTATTTTCCTCATTCTTAATGCGCTTGTAAAGCCACTGAAGCGATTCAAAAATGGGAATGCAGCAGGACAGCTTATCGTGATGATGATTCTGATCGGCTATATGCTTATTGCTGGTGCTGCGCCAGCGGTGTGCCGTTCAGTGATGATGTTTGGCCTAATGACACTCGTGCGCATGTTTGGCAAGCGAGTGTCCATTCTCAATGTGCTGGGCGCTTCCGCTTTGATTCAATTAATGATTAATCCTGAGCTGGTATTGAGCCTGGGTTTTCAGTTATCATATCTGGCTGTGGCAGGCATTGTGCTTTTGATGCCGTTTTTTGAAAAATATACCAAAACACACAACTACTTTCTGGATATGTTTTTTGGCTGGATGGCAGTTTCCATAAGCGCAACCATATTCACCGCGCCGCTTATCATTCTGCATTTTGGTGTATTCCCTGCACATTTTATTTTGGCAAATGTGGCTGTAAGCCTCGTTGTATTTTTTGCTGTTATGGCCGGTTTTCTAACGGTGCTCACAGCCTATATTCCTTGCATTGGTGAAGTAATGGGTATGTTCAGTTCCAAAGTATTGATGGTGCTCCAGTGGATTGTAGAATGGACTGCTCAGCTTCCAGGGGCACAAATTTCATCACTGAACGATGAAGGAGTTTTGTGGCTTGTTCTTGAATTGGCAGTCGCGGGAATTTTGATGCTTTCGCCTAAGATTTGGGCAGTCTTGAAAGACCGCCCAATAATGGAAATTGTAAGTGCTAAAGCTACAAGAAGCTACTTATAGGCGATCTGAAAACTATCTCTTATGTAGTATCTCCAAAAAACTGGAAAGGGCATAATTATCTAACACTATTGCCAGGGGAGGGAAACTCATTTATGGCCTGGACGACTGTAAATTCTTCCAAAGCGAAGTGTATACACCTCCTTTTGCCAAAAGTGCTTCGTGGTCACCTTGCTCTACGACAGTACCTCGATCAAGCACGACGATCGTGTCAGCTTTGGCGAGTGTGGAAAGACGGTGAGCAATAAGGATAGCAGTACGACCTGCGCTAAGCGCATCGAGGTTTTCCTGAATCACCCTTTCTGTTTCAGAATCCACTGAAGCTGTAGCCTCATCAAGTAGCAGAATAGGCGCATTTTTGAGAATAGCGCGTGCGATCGAAAGGCGCTGTCGCTGGCCGCCTGAAAGGCGCATGCCTCTTTCGCCAACAATCGTTTCGTAGCCTTCTGGCAGCGAGACCACGAAGTCATGAAGCGCAGCCTGACGAGCAGCATCCTCAATCGCTTCCTGGCTTGAATCTGACTTGCCATAGGCGATATTCTCGCGGATAGTACCGTGAAAGAGATATGTTTCCTGACTAACAAATGCGATGTTCTTCCGCATCGTTTCGATATCCCAATCCCGGATGTCGATTCCTTCAAGCATGATTGCTCCGTCGGTTACGTCATAGTAGCGGAGTAGCAGTTTGATCAACGAGGTTTTGCCCGCTCCTGTAGGCCCGGCAATGCCGATGGTCTGGCCAGCTTTGATGCTCAAATTAAGGTCTTTGATCATAGGCAGATCTTCCTGGTAGGAAAATGCGACACCTTTGAGTTCGATGTTGCCTTGTATCTCTTTGTCAGTCTCGGCTGCTTCTGTAATGGGGAGAGCCTCGTTATTATCCAAAAGGTCGAAGACGCGTTTGGCGCTTGCTTTGGCGCGCGCATAATCATCAAAGATTCGCCCAAGGCGGGTGATCGGCCAGAGTAAGCGCTGGATCATCATGGCAAAAAAGGTGATCGTGCCTAAGGTGATGCCGTATTCGCCCTGAATCAGCCACCATGCGCCAAGCAGCATGCCGCCGCCATAGCCAAGGGTGATGAAGATGCGAATCAGCGGAACGTATGCTGCGCTTAGGCGGATCGCCCCAAAATTGGCCAGCCGAAACATATCCGAAACTTTGTGAACACGCTTATACTCGTATTGCTCTGTAGCAAAGCTTTTGATCTCGCGGATACCTGCGAGGTTATTCTCAAGTCTTGTATTGAGCTCTCCTGCCGCATTTCGTACCGATTGGTAATGAGGAGAAACTTTTCGCTCATAATACAAACTACTCCATATGATAAACGGAATGGGCAGTATTCCTACTACAGCAAGTTGCCAGCTTTCTAAAAACAGAGCCAATCCGCCGAAGATGATCACGATGACCAGGTGCAGAATCTCGTTGAAACCAGAGTTTAGAAAGCGTTCGAGTTGGTTGATATCATCGTTGAGTAATGTCAATAAGTTCCCCAAACGGCTTTTTTCAAAATACGATAATGACCGACTTTGAATATGGCGATAGCTATCCATACGGAGATCATGCTGTACTTCCTGCGCTAGTCTGAAAAACGATTTTTGAAAAATCCATTCAAAAAGGCTTTCTAAACTAAACACCACAACGATGATCAAAATGATGCGCATAACCTGATCCCACATGTCATTTCCAGGCATCCAGGCTGGTGGCGTATTAGCAAGCACATCAACCAGCCAACCTGTCATGATGGGCGGCATCAGGTCAAATAGCTTATTAAGAATACTGGAGGAAATCGCTACGGAAACTTTATTGGTGTAGGATTTTAGGTAGGTAAATAATCGAAACATCGTAGGTGGTATATGAAGCAAAATCGCTATGCGATTTTAATGAAGAGTTTCTCGCTGCGCTTGAAGCAATGAAAAGCTCTCACTTCATTGCCGAGGCTCTTCATTGCATCTCGAAGAGATGCTTTTTATTGCCCAAACGAAGTGAGGGCTTCCACAAGCCTATCCATGTCATTAGCATCATTGTAGAGATGCGGAGCAACCCGGATTGCGTCGCCACGGAGAGAGACTTTGATATTCGCTTTTTCAAACTGAGTAAAAACATCTTCCATTGACTGAGATTTTGGAAGTCTAATTCCAAAAAGGTGGCTCGCCTGATAGGGCTTTTCCTCAATGATAAAACCTTTTTCACGCAAAATCTTTAAAGGCGCTTCTGTAAGATTTTCGCAGTATGATTGAATATTATCTACACCCCATTCAAGAAGGTGGCTAAGCGCTTGCTGGAGCATCGGAACAGTAATAAAGTTACTGACTTCTCCCATGCTAAATCGCTGAGCAGCAGGTCGATAACTTCCTTCGTAAGTGGTAAGGTCGGAAAATTCATCGCTATGAAGGCGATTGATCCAATTATTTTCGATAGGCAGGCCCTGGTCAAAGCGTGGTCCATACCATGCAAAGCCCATCCCGTAGGGGCCCAGCAACCATTTGTATCCGGCGCAGATTAGCGCATCAGGCTGAATCTCCTCAATGTTAAAAGGCATGGCACCGATGGCCTGAGTGCCGTCTAACACGAGAGCAGCGCCATATTGAAGCGTTTTGGCTCTTATTTTTGCCACATCAAATACGGTCCCATCTGCCCAGTGAAGCGGCGCCATCGCCACAACGGCGGTTTTGGTATCGATTGCATCAAGAATTGCTTTGTTCCAGGCTTTTCCTCTAGACACATTCGCAGATACTGAAGGTGGATTTACAATCCGTAAGGTCGAACCACAACGTGCCGCGAGTTTTTGCCAGGTGAACACATTGGAAGGAAACTGCCCGCCAATCACAACGATGTTTTGATTGGGTTCAGGGTTTAGATTTGCCGCCGCATTTGCCAGACCATAAGATGCCGATGGAATAAGCGCTATTCGATCAGGGTCATTCGCTTTAAGCAGTTTCGCAATACTTTCTCTAAGGTCCTTTATAGGTTGGAAAAAGTCATCCACACCTAGTTGGTAAGGCCTGTTTTTTTTATTCAAACCTTCAATTCCTGCTTGCTGTACAAGCTTGGTAGAAGGGGACATATATGCACAGTTCAAATAATGAACATTTGCTTCAAGGGAAAAAAGATCTTTTTGGCACTCAATCATACCTGCAAATTAAAGCCATTTTGCGGAATAACGTTTCGCAACTGGAATATCAGCTTCAGTAAAGTCCACGCCAGCAAGCTCTGTAGGCAATAACCACTTCATAGCTTGATGATCAAGGAGTTTGATTTCGCCTGAGCGTATTTTGCATCTGAATGGAATGAGCTTGCCAATAGTTCCGATTGGAGCTTCTGGCAATTGCTCCAGAATTTCGATGCCAACATCCATTTCCTCACGAAGTTCTCGCTTGATGCATGTTTCATAACTTTCTCCTGGATCTAATTTTCCTCCAGGGAACTCCCATTTTCCGCCAAATTTTTGAGTGGCTTTTCGCTGGGCGACAAGTACTTTGCCGTCTTTTTCAATGATAGCACAGGTGACAATTAGCATGTTAAGGAAGTAGTTCGCTCCTAACGTTGGTGCCATCGACAGCCCATGAACTGCGTATGCGCTTGCGCTCTCCGGTTAGGCGGTTTTGTAATTGAAGTACGAGAATGCGGCCAGGTGATACCCAGTCGAGGCGATCGACCACGAAACCAGGAAGAGAAATATCCTGAATCTCCAGATAGGTGCCTGAATTTTCCTCACCCTGGCGGAGTTGTAGAATTGCTTTAGGGCCGCTGGGAGTAAATCGAAGTACAGATATTTTTTCCTGAATACATGTGCCACATTCTCCCCAGCCTCTTGGGTGTAGGCTGCTATTTTCCACTTGAATAAACCCTATGCCGCCATCCTGATAGCTGAAAGCATGTCCATGATAACTTGTGTCTAAAACTTGAACTCTATTCTGAAAACGCTCACTAGAAATGAGCACATCATCTAGTAAGACATATTCCAGGACTTTAGGTAAGTCGTTCACAAACTGACGATTTACGACAAGTTGTTCTACGATGAGGTTTGTGCCTTTCTCTTTTCGGATATCATATTGAAAAGGACTTTGTCCAAAATGTACTTCTTGTATGGCGCTGCTATTGGTGTATGCCCGCAAGCAGAGCATATCGGCATCTACCATGAGAGGTGCCCAGCCTTCCGTAGTGAATGCAAGAACAGGTGAGAAATCACTAGCTAGCAACATTCGGTCTGGAGCCTGAGTAAGGTTGGTATTTATTGGTTTTTGAAAATCGATTCTGGTAAAATTTCTGGGTTTTCCCTCTTGGACAAGTGAAGAGGAGGGGAAGCTAAGAATACTTGCCAGACCCTTTTTTACATCATAATCAAAAAAGTCCGCCGCAATATCAACAGCACTCAATACCGGAATCGCAATAAACCCTAATGCCTGAGGCGATACCTGAATGTTAAACACATAACCATCATTTCTGCGCTCAGTAGTGTACAGTAGGCCAGCCTCGATTTCGCCAATTTGAACATTCAGGTTGTCTTCCATACTGGCAAAATGATGCCTGTTTAGTAGGCGTGCAGGGCGACCATCTGGAAAAAAAGCATAAGTAACCAAGCCGAAATCTACCCTTGAAGTTTTGAGCATTTTGGCTGTCGGAACAGAGAGGGTATCATCCTTTATTTCCTTGATGCTAGGGTAGGGGATCGTGTTTTCTAAAAGAGTAACATCTAGCGCAGGTAGCTCCTCGGAGGATACGCTAAAGAAACGATGCGTTCTATCCGGGGCGTTTCCGCGTGTCTGTTGGTTTTTTGCTACGAAATAATAAGGATGAAGATGGTTCGAAAACGACTCCGGATAATAAGCTTGTGCCAGCGAAAAGGTAATCTCGATATGGTCTGCGGCGTCTGTCCTGCTATCTGAAATAAGGATGTCATCCTTGACCTCCACAAATACATGAAGATCCCTACCATCCGAGAATGCTTGCAAATTGGCACTACCATCCTTTTCGCCACCGTACCACTTCTTACCATCTGTAATGGAAAAAGCGGGGGAGGTGAAGTCGGCTTGCTGAGCACTTAAATAAAGCGAGCTCAGCAAGCAAATAAGGATAGTAATAGATAGATTTCGAAAAGACACAGGGTTGATCACCAGTGGTGATAAATTAGTAATTCATGACTTGTCAAAACAGAACGAAGAATCCTAGAGAGAAGTCAATGAAATAACCATTCCCTTGCCCATTCCTGGAATTCTAGATAGCTGCTTTTGGAAACTGTCAGCTGCACCGCGACTATTGAATGGGCCGACAATTAATTTAAATACTGCTTTGCCATCTACGGTAGTGGATTTTACTAAAAAGTCCTCTACGCCTTGCGCAGACAAAGTCGTAGTCGCATCCATCACATTGGAGTAGTCGGAAAATGCTCCAACCTGTACGCCATAGCCCTCAGCCTCTACTCGTTGTGCGTAGAACTTGAAAAGGCCTTCTTTGGCTTTTGAAGCAGGGGTAGGAGTTGTTTTTGCCTGAGCTGCTGGTTCCGCTGTTCTTTGGGTAGATGCCGGGCTTGCGGGTGCGGTTGTTGACTGAGAGCCCGCTGGCTTGATATTAGGAAGCACTAAGTCGTCAATTTGAGAAGTGGAAGCCGGTGCTGAAGTATTCATCGTAGGGCTTACACGTTGATTACCAGTTGCGGCTGGAGGCGTGCTATTGCCTGTCCCTGCAGGAACGGGCGCACTTCCAATCACCGGACCGACCGCATAAGGACTGTTAGCCTTCGGATATTCCTCTAAAACATCAATACGGACTTTCGCTACACCAGCGCGCACGAGCCCGATAGACTCAGCTGCAGAGTAAGACAAGTCAATGATGCGGCCTTTTGTAAACGGTCCAAGGTCATTAACCTTAACGATGACAGCCTTTTGATTTTGGAGATTGGTTACTTGTACCAATGCGCCGAATGGAAGTGTTTTGTGTGCGGCAGTGTATTTATTTCTGTCGTACAGTTCCCCACTTGCTGTTTTCTTACCCTGGTATTTGTCAGAATAGTAGGTGCCGTCTCCGGTTTGTGTTTGTTGAGAAAAAAGTGAGGAAACGGAAAGCGCGAGGCTAAAAAAAAGGATAGTGAGTATGGATGCGTATTGCATAAAGATTCAGTTGGATGATTTCTATTTTGAAGGGCAATTTACACATTTTCAAAGGATGCGTAAGTTTGTCCTATGAGTAAACGTAAACCACCTAAGTTTTATGTTGTTTGGAAAGGGCGTAAGCCAGGAATCTATAACACATGGAAGGAGTGCCAGGCCAATATTATGGGCTTTCCTGGCGCACGTTATCGCTCATTTGAAAGTAAAGCAGAGGCTGAGTATGCATTTAAAGTTAACCCTGATACGCTTGCTCCTGCTAAGACCAAAAAGACTACCCAAAAGGCCGACCCAAAGGTTCCTTATCCAAATGGAGAAGCTTTGACGGTAGATGCAGCTTGTAGCCGAAATCCTGGCCCAATGGAATATAGAGGAGTTCATCTTCCCAGTAAAAAGCAGCTTTTCATTCAAGGCCCTTACCCTGATGGAACCAATAATATAGGAGAGTTCCTGGCGATCGTACATGCACTTGCATGGATGCAGAAGCATAATGTCGTTTTGCCGATTTATACCGATTCTAAAATTGCTATTGGTTGGATTGAGCGTGGGCAATGCCGCACCAAGGTGGCCGCGACTCCTGGAAACGCACAGTTGTTTGAAGTGATTCGCCGAGGCGAAAAATGGCTTGCTAATAATGCCTTTAGAGCACCGATTTACAAGTGGCAGACGAAAGCATGGGGAGAAATTCCTGCGGACTTTGGACGTAAGTAGAGACGCGATTTATCGCGTCTTAAAATGCTTTTTTGGGGGAGCAAAGACTTTTTGGGAGGGGAAGCAAAGACGCGATAAATCGCGTCTCTACAAAAAAATCATCGCCATTCGGCCTCTACCGTATTTGAACTCACCTTTCCGGTCCAGATTCCAAATGCCTCCGAAAGGGGGTCGGATCTATTTTCATATAAGGCCGTCAGTTTTACGGGAATCGTTTCTCCGTACAGGTCAGGCATGCCTTGCCAGTGGCCACTAGACATATCGACCTCAAGAATCACAGATTCTCCAGGACCTATTTGCCAAAAATCAGAAAAGTCTCCGTCCCAAACAGGCTGCTTTTTTCTCAAATATGTAACGCCTTCGCTTGTCTCTAATTTAAGCGTGAGATTGAACCAGCCCCAGGAGTTCCAATCTTTCCAGAGCCTTACGCTTTCGCCCGAAATATTGACTAATTGAACATGGAAACGCGGATAGCGATCCATGCTTAGCACGCGGAGACCATCAGGAGTACTTACCGGAATAATCAGATTCGCGATAATGTCAATTTCGTTTGCCTCCTGGGCTTTTTTGCCTGAAAAAAATAAAACCAAACAAGCAAAGACTAGCGGAATAATCAGCTTGGATTTTGTCGTATGGCTAGAAAAGGTCATTATTTGAGCTTACTTCTTTTGACCAAGTAATCAGTCAAAACCTTATCATATGGAGTATTGATGTCAACCGCAATAAGGTCAATATTGAGTTCGTAGCACTTCTGCTTAAAACGAGCCTTATACTCCTTCATCAATCCCTGGTATTCATTTTTAATTTGACTTGGGTGTACCTCCAGTTTCTCGCCAGACTCCAGATCACGTAGGATAATTGGCCTGTTTGGAAACTCAAAATCTTCCTCAGTTTTCTTATCCAAAAGGTGGAAGACAAGGACTTCATGCTTTGCATGACGCAAGTGCTGCATCGCTTTGAAAACTTCGTCCAGCTTATCGACATCCGAAATCAAATCAGTGATCAGGACGACAAACGAACGCCTCTGGAACTTCATCGCCACCTTGTGGAGCACAGGTGCCGCAGCGGTCTTGCTAGTGAAGAATTCCGTTGTATTTGCCACTTTTTCAAGCTCCTTAAACATCGGCAGCATCCATGTGAACTTTGCCTTTGCTGGAAGTGAAAAGGTGATGTCTTCGTCAAAAAGGGTAAGCCCGGCAGCATCACGCTGGCCGATCATAAGATACTGAAGCGCAGCAGCGAGATAGGCGCCATATTCCAGCTTGGTAAGGGTGGTGACGTTAGGACCTGGCTGCGGATAGCGCATCGAGTCACTTACGTCGAGCACAACCTGGCAGCGAAGGTTCGTTTCTTCCTCGTATCGTTTTGAATAGAGCTTGTCGGTTTTGCCATATACCTTCCAGTCGATATTCCGCAACGACTCGCCAGGGTTATACGCTCGGTGCTCAGCAAATTCAACAGAAAAACCGTGGTAAGGACTTCGGTGCATACCGGTGATAAAGCCCTCGACGATAAGCTTCGCCTTAATTTCTATATTTTTCAATTTGGAAACCACCAATGGGTCCAAATATTTGATCGGTTGTTTTATGGCCATAATGTGTCTGGCTTTTAGCTTTTGGCGATTGGCTTTTAGCGCTAGTAGCTAACAGCCAATCGCTAAAAGCCCTAAAGGATATAATGACTTAAATCTTTACTCTTCACGATTCCGCGGAGCTTCTCTTCCACGAATTCTTTTGTGATGGTAACATTAGGTTCACGGTGAAGGTCGGGAATTTGGAACAATAAATCACCCAAAAGATTACTCATAATCGTGTGGAGTCGTCTTGCGCCTATATTTTCTACTTCCTCATTTACCTGAAAAGCGATTTCTGCCACTGATTCTATTGCACCTTCGGTAAACTCAATTCCTACTTCTTCGCTCGCGAGAAGGGCTTTGTACTGTTTGGTAAGTGCGTTTCGAGGTTTTGTCAAAATGGATACAAAATCCTCCGTATTCAATGATTGAAGCTCAACCCTGATGGGAAAGCGTCCCTGAAGCTCAGGAATGAGGTCGGAAGGTTTTGATACATGGAATGCACCTGCCGAAACGAAGAGGACGTGATCCGTTGTGATTGCACCATACTTGGTATTGACAACTGAGCCTTCTACAATAGGAAGCAGGTCGCGTTGCACGCCTTCGCGCGAGACAGCCGGGCCGCCTCCGCTATTACTTCCGCTTACAGCAATTTTGTCAATTTCATCGATGAAGATGATGCCAGAGTTAGATGCGCGATCGAGCGCTTCGCGTGTAACCGCATCCATGTCGATGAGGCGTTCGGCTTCTTGCTCGGTATAATAATCGCGCGCCTCTGCGACAGTCATCTTGCGCTTCTTCTGCTTCTTTGGCATCATGCCAGTCAGCATTTCCTGGAGTCCGTCAAAGCCTTCCATGCCCATCGGTCCTACGACCTGCACATTATTGGCAGTGACGGTTGTCTCTACTTCCACAATACGCTCATCTAATTCTCCCGCTAATAGCTTTTTGCGCATTTTTTCGCGCGTACGCGCATTAAGCTCATCGTCTGACATAGACGAAATGCTATCGCCTGAAAGGCCTTCAGGAGAGACGGTGTAGCCAGATGTTGGATTATTATCTTTTACTGGCGGAATCAACAAGTCTAGCAAAAGCTCATTAGCATTTACTAATGCTTTTTCCTTAATGCGTTCCTTTTGTTCTGCGGTAACGATATTGATCGATTGTTCTACGAGATCACGTACCATGCTTTCCACATCGCGGCCTACATATCCAACCTCGGTAAATTTTGATGCCTCTACCTTCACAAAAGGCGCTTGTGCTAGCTGCGCAAGACGGCGTGCAATCTCGGTTTTGCCCACACCTGTTGGGCCTATCATCAATATGTTGTTCGGGATAATTTCTTTGCGCATCTCTTCCGGTGCCTGAAGGCGACGCCAGCGGTTCCGCAAGGCAATTGCAACTGATTTTTTAGCTTCAGCCTGGCCGATAATGTATTTATCAAGTTCCTGGACAATTCGCGCAGGAGTTAAGTGATCTGTCATTGTGGTAATTTAAGAAAGTTTCGCCTAAACATGGTCTTAGGAACTGCGAATTAACAAATTGTAAATTCAATCTTGAAGCGTTCCTAACGAAGATTTCAAAAAGATGTTTTTTAACCTTGATGCACAAGCGCTGCTGCACCGAATACACCAGCACTATCACCTAGCCTAGGCTTCACAATTGGGGTGTCGAGTCGAGGGTTGAAAACGAAATGCTCGACCATTTTTCTACCTTCTGTATAAATAGAGTCAATATTACCGACACCTCCGCCTACGACGATTACATCCGGATCTAGCAAATCGATTACATTGGCAACACCTTTTCCAAAAAAATGATGTAGGTGATCCATGGTAGCCTGAGCCGCGGGATCGCTTTCTATTCTTGTCGATATTTCCTGGAGCTTTCTAAAGACTCCTGTTTTTGATTCATAAAATCGTTGCAATCCTGTTCCAGACAAAATGCGCTCTACACAGCCATTGTTGCCACAATAGCAATCTCCACCACTAGCATCGAGGAAGCTATGTCCCCATTCTCCAGCAATTCCCTGGCGCCCATTTAGCACTTTATTATTGATGACGATACCTCCTCCGACTCCGGTTCCCAATATGATTCCGAATACAACTTCGGCCTTCGGCGCGATTTCAGGTACTGCACCCATCGTAGCCTCAGCCAATGCGAAGCAGTTTGCATCATTTGCGATCTCAAATGATAAGCCTGTCAGCTTTTCAATGTCTGCCTTCAGCGGCTTTCCATTTAAGGCTGTAGTGTTTGAGTTTTTAAATAGCCCACCAGATGGAGGGTCAAGTGCGCCAGGGGTTCCCATGCCGATACGTTCGGGGCTTATCCCCGTTGACGAGGAAACTTGCTCTATAAGTCGTGAAATTTGACCAAGAATATGATCGTAGCCTTTTGAAGCTTCAGTGTCTATACGTTGACGACTGATAACCGCCTCGGGGTTGAGGCCTTCAAGTACAACTGCTTCTATTTTGGTTCCTCCCAGGTCAATTCCCCAAAGTGCGTTTTTCATGCTGGATGATTTAGGCAAAAGCGTGCAGCCCTTGGTCTTTTACATCCAATCAATATGAAAGGAGGCTATTATAAATGTTTGGTCATGCGTTTGTGCAAAACCAGGAGCTGTTCTACAGCCTAAAACTAATTATCTTTTCCTTTAATGCTTACTCCTATCCACACGAATGCGCAAAAAACGCCAAAAACCCAGCCCGAGTAAGCGGATTTATTGAATGCCGTTTTTGTGCATGGGGAAGATTCGCATATGCGAGGATGGTATTCCACGACCTCTTTAGTTTCACAAAATGTGAACGCTTGGTCTGGATCAATCGTAAGGGAGCCCGTATTGGGAGAAAGACTTGCATACGCCAAGCTCATGCTTAGAACGCAAAACAGGCAAATACTGAGAATAAGGTTGATAGGTCTCATCGTTCCGACTATGTTTGTATTTTATAGACATAAGCCTACATAAATAGGTTGCATCAGTATGGAGTTTTATTACAAAAGTTACGGAAAAGGCCCTGCACTAGTCATTCTTCATGGACTATTTGGTTCATTGGATAACTGGGTCACTCATGCCAGACAGCTTGCCGAAGATTACAGCGTGTATCTGTTCGACGCCAGAAACCATGGGCGCTCCGAGCATCTTGACGCCTTCGACTATGATGTGATGGCTGATGATTTGGAAACGTTTTTGGATGAGCATGGTATCATTCAGGCGCATCTATTGGGGCATAGCATGGGAGGGAAAACGGTGATGAATTTTGCTGGGAAATATCCTGAGCGAATTGATAAGCTCATTGTAGCTGATATGGGAATTCGTGAATATCCTCCACATCATAATATTATCCTTGATGCGATTCGAAGTATTACACCTTCTGAGTTTTCTTCACGACAGGAGGTTGATAAGGTTTTGGAAGAAAAGGGCATTCCTGAGGTTGCTGTAAGGCAGTTTTTGTTAAAAAGCCTTGGACGTGATAAAGCCAAGCAGCTGGCCTGGAAATTTAATTTCCCGGTTATCGATGAACATTATGCAGAGATATTAAAACCTGTTGAATTGGATGTTCCTTATGACGGTGATACGCTGATGCTATATGGCGGCGCTTCGCACTATGTGCAAGAGAAAGACTTCGAAGACATTTTGATTCAGTTCCCTGAAGCACGCTTTCAGGCTATAGCAGGAGCAGGACACTGGCTTCACGCCGAAAAGCCCAAGCCGTTCCTGGAAGCAGTTCAATCATACTTAGGCAATGAATGATATTTATAAACAGGCCGGGAAGGCTGCGCTTATATCCATTATATGGGCAGCAATTCTCATCGTTATCGAGTGGCTAGAGCCAGGCGATAGCTGGAGTGTGTTTGGAGTTTATCCTCGCTATACCAAGAGCCTTTTGGGTATCATAACCTATCCGTTTATCCATGGTGACGCGATGGATCACCTTGCGAGCAATCTTGGTAGTTTGATTCCGCTTTCATTCAGCCTCTATTTCTTTTACCCAAAACTCTTTTGGAGAGTCGTAGCCGGCGTGCATGTTTTCTCTGGGATTTGGGTGTGGGTGGCAGCTCGCCCTTCCTGGCACATTGGTGCGAGTGGGGTGATCTTTGGAATGGCATTCTTTCTTATAATGAGTGGATGGTTTCGAAGAAAGACGGATGCTGCAGCTGCAGTGGTGGGCTTGTTGGCAGTCTTCTTTAATGGGAGCGTATTCCTCGGTGCCCTACCGTGGTTTAATCCACCGCATGTTTCTTGGGAGGGACACTTCTTTGGTAGTGTGGCAGGAATCTTACTTGCCTTTTATTATAGAAAGCATTACTTGCCACCTCCACCAGTTGATAATAGTCGGTTCTCGCCTTATATACCTGATCAGTTTTGGGATTACAAAACGCACCAACCACCTCCGCCAGGACTAAAGCATAAGGATTCGGATTAATGAACACTTTAGGAACGGCGAAATAATAAGTTGTTAATAGGGATTATCACGTTTGGTTTCTTATGGTAGGGGAAGGGGGACGCGTTTTGCAAAACGCCCCTACGCAAGTATCAAAGGGGAAAGAATCTCATAAAGCAGCCCATTCTCCTTTCCTCAATCCAATCGTTATCAGCTGTTTTTGTATGCAGGATACTATAAATGAGATGATTTTTATAAAGGATGAAAATAAAAGTGTATGCTAAATAGTACAATATTATTTAGTTAAATAGCTGATAGTCAGATATTTGTATTTTTAAGTTAAAATTATTACTGTCTAATTATATTTTTTGGTACAGGTTTTGAATAGGTAGTGTAGCCAAAAGAAAACACTATAATTATGAAGTCTGTAACCCTTTGTATCGTTTCACTCATGTGGTGCCTCAATCTAATTGCTACTGATTACCATTTCGTAGCAAATGAAGACCACCAGTATGTGAACCCAGCCAACTGGACACCTTCCTACCCAGGTGTAGAAATCCAGGAAAATGACCGCGTGTTTATTGATACCGATGCAGTATATGAAGGCCTTAATCTTGAGATTAACGGCTCACTAGAAATAGCCATTGGAGCGACTTTGAGTTCTGCCTCTGGCGAACTTCGCGTTCGCGAATCAGGTGTATGTAATACTTATGGAACCCTCCGCGTCAAAGGACTCCGTGTATGGGGAGCAGTGCTCAACAATACGCCTGGACGCTTTATGCTAACATTCCTTGCAGTGCGCAGTACAGGTAGTCTTTCAAATTTTCCAGGAGCAACTGTTTCTGTGAAAGGCGACCTTGCTAATCTTGGAAAATTCCTCAACTACGGACATGTTTCTGTAGGTAATAATGTGATCCTTATGAAAACAAGTGCTTTCCACCAGATAGGGAGAGCCGAGCTACTTGTACGTGGTACACTTACTGCTGCTCCTGACGCTATGTTGGAGCAGGCTCCTGAGAGCTATGTGCAAATCGCTGAAGTAACACCTTGAGTATTTTCGCTAATACCTCTATGTAACATCGCGCTTACCCCAGCATGTGCATAGATGTGTGACGCACCCACTGTTGTTGGGTGCGTTTTTTTATTAAAATACTTGATGCTTTATTCTTCTATCAAAAGGCGCTCGCAGACCATTCCGCTCAATACCTCTTGCTCACGATCTCCATATCGTACAATCATGCTTCCGTCAAAGTTCTCTTTGGAAAGTATTTCAATCGCAAGGTCTAGCTGAAGGTTACGACTATTCAAAAAGCGCAGGAAGTCATCGCTTGCCTCCACAACGGCTGCAAGCCGAACCGTTTCGCCGGGCTCGCAGCTACTTAGTTTGCGAAATGACTTTCGATGAATATTGCCTTCTTTATCTGGAATGGGTGAGCCATGAGGATCAGCTTTGGGATAGCCTAAGAGTTGATCCATTTTGTCAAAAAACTCCGGAGCCTTAATATGCTCCATCTGTTCAGCTATTTCGTGAACCTCTTCCCAGCCAAAACCCATTTTTTCAACCAGAAACATTTCCGACAGCCGGTGCTTTCTAATGATGAGCGCTGCAATCCGCTCCCCTTTAGCACTGAGTTTTACCGGGCGATATTTCTCATAATGGACCAATCCTTTAGTATGCAATTTCTTGATCATACTATTGACGGTTGGCGTACTCACATCGAGCCGCTTGCCTAATTCGGATACGCTTATTTCGCCGTGAATATGCTTCAGCGTGAAAAGCGCTTTGAGATAATTTTCTTCTGTTTGGGATGCCACGCGACAAATATAATTTATTTTCCTAAAAATATTGTTAGATGAATCTAACTTTATATATTTGCGACCCAAACAAATGGTGAATTATGCGCATCCTGCTAATATTGATTTTAGGCATTAGCTTTTCATTTGCCCAAACGGGTTATATCGAAGGAAACATCACATCTGAAGGTCCGCAAGCTGAGAACGGAGACAAGCTCGAAGGTAGTCCACTGGAGTATGCCCGTGTTAAGCTTAATAAGGTTCCTTTGGGAGCAGTAAGTGACGCAAATGGCTATTATCGTATCGCTGAGGTCCCTTATGGAACTTATGAGATTTCTGTAAAATTATTGGGCTATGGCTCTTTGGTACAAAAGATAGTCATCAATAAAGAGCAGCCAACTATCAAGCTGGACTTTGCGCTTGTAGAGGCTGCGACTAGCCTTGACGACGTGGTGATCTCGGGAACGATGCGCGCTGTAAGCAAACTCAAGAGCCCAGTTCCGGTGGAGGTATATAGCTTTGAGTTTTTTGAGGCAAATCCTACTCCATCGGTTTTTGAAGCATTACAAAATGTAAATGGAGTGCGCCCGCAGCTTAATTGCAATGTGTGCAACACCGGTGATATTCATATTAATGGACTTGAAGGCCCTTACACGATGATCCTTATCGATGGGATGCCGATCGTGAGTGGCCTTTCTACTGTGTATGGCCTAACCGGAATCCCTCAGGCATTGATAGATCGCATGGAAGTGGTTAAAGGACCAGCTTCTACGCTTTATGGTTCTGAGGCAGTAGGCGGCTTGATTAATATTATTACGAAAAACACAGCAAGTGCTCCGCGCCTGTCAGCTGATATCATGGCGACGAGCTGGGCTGAGATCAATACTGACCTTGGGCTTAAGTTGAATGTGGGTAAAAATGCCTCAGCCCTATTAGGAGCTAACTATTTCAACTACCAATTGCCGATCGATAACAATGGAGATGGTTTTACAGATATCACCTTGCAAAACCGCTTATCTATTTTTAATAAATGGGATTTTAAGCGAAAAGAAAACAGGCAGTTTTCAATCGCAGGCCGATTTGTTACGGAAGATCGCTGGGGAGGAGATATGAACTGGACACCTGAATTTAGAGGAGGTGACAGCATTTACGGGGAGAGTATTTATACAAATCGCTGGGAGCTATTTGGAGTGTATCAACTTCCTGTAAAAGAGCAGCTTCATTTTCAATTTAGTGCAAACGGGCACAGCCAGAATTCGGTCTATGGCAATACGCCTTACATTGCTGATCAGTATGTTGGATTTGGTCAGTTATTGTGGAACAAAAAGCTTGGGCAACGCAACAACCTGCTCGCAGGAGCCGCACTGCGCTATACCTGGTATGATGACAATACGCCTGCTACTGCAGAGATCGACGGTGTCACGAATGCGCCATCACGGATTGTATTGCCAGGTGTTTTTCTCCAAAACGAAACTGAAATCAATAAGCAAAATACCTTGCTATTAGGCATGCGCTATGATTATAATTCGCTGCACGGAAGCATCCTTTCTCCAAGAGCAAATTATAAGTGGAATAGCAAAGACCAGCAGACCGTGCTCCGCCTAAGCGCTGGCAACGGCTACCGTGTCGCAAATGTATTTACAGAAGACCATGCGGCCCTGACGGGCGCACGCCAAGTCGAATTTAAAGAGGCGCTTAATCCAGAGCGTTCCTGGAATGCAAATGTCAATTTTACCCAAAGTTTTATTACCAAAAACAACACCTATATCAACCTTGACGCCACGGCTTTTTACACCTATTTCAATAACCGCATTATAGCTGATTACGAGACTGACCCTAATAAGATTATCTATGACAATCTGGACGGATTCGCCATTTCGCAAGGGCTTTCACTTAATGCAAATGTTGTTTTTGCAAAAGGGCTCAAAGTGAAAGTCGGCGTTACCGCGATGGATGTTTCTTTTGAAGAAAATGGCCTTCGCCAAAAACAGCTTCTCACAGAGCAATTTTCTGGTGTATGGTCGATTTCATACACATCTGCAAAGCTGGGAGGATTGACCATCGATTATACTGGGAATCTTTATGGTCCTATGCGTCTTCCGCTTTTGGGTGAACTTGACCCGCGTCCAGATATGTCGCCTTGGTGGAGCATCCAGAATATCCAACTTAGTAGGCCTATCGGCTCTGATTGGGAGCTGTATGGTGGTGTGAAAAATCTACTGAATTATACACCTCCTGCAAATAGTATTGCACGCTCATTTGATCCATTTGACAAGCAAGTTTTGTTCGGAAATGATGGTCAGGCTGTTCCTACAACAGGAAACCCTAATGCCCTTACATTTGATCCAACCTATGTTTTTGCTCCCAATCAAGGCACCAGAGGATTTTTGGGATTGCGATATCGTTTGGGGAGATAGGTTTTTTGTAATGGATGATTTGCGATGAATCGTTAGGATTGCTACTTCATTTATTCGATACAAAAAAATGGCCTTTACATCTTCCAAAATGATCAAAAACCAGTAAAACCCATTTTGCGGTCCGAGCCCTTCGACAGGCTCAGGACAACCTGAAATCGAGGACCCCTCAGTCAAAAATTGATAGATTTTTTTTGCCGTTATGGCTTCGGCTTGTAGCATTATAATACCAGTAAAAAGTACGGTTCTTGCAACACCCGATCGTTCCCTGAGCGGAGTCGAAGGGAATATTGCCAAAGGCAATATTGTGTGACTTCGACTCCGCTCAGCCACCGTCAATTTCGACTCCGCTCAGCCACCGTCAATTTCGACTCCGCTCAGCCACCGTCAATTTCGGTTCCGCTCAGCCACCGTCAATTTCGGTTCCGCTCAGCCACCGT
>JBGCFB010000202.1:0-4123 GCA_045106685.1 Bacteroidia bacterium
ACCACTCGCAGGTGCTACAAACTTGTACCAAACATCATCGTCCGAATTGCCCCCGCATAGGCTGACTCCTGAATCCGTAGCTCCGGCAACCGTCCCACTTACTGCGGATCCATCTACCGTAATTAGTGTCGCTCCGGTACACCCATTATTCGCTGGACCTGGAGGACTCGAAACAGCAATATCAAACGTAGCATCTTGGCCACTCGTTCCTAGAAACGTATACACCTGTACGTAGTACGTCTCGCCTGAAGCAAGTGCCAGCGTTGAACTACTATTCAGATCGCTACACGTCAAAGACGTAAATCCACCTGCACAGCTCCCTGAAAGAACAGTATGATACAGATCGAGTGATCCACTTCCTCCCGGGCTGGCAATGTTCGTCAGTGAAATATCTACTGCACCACTCGCAGGTGCAACAAACGTATACCAAACATCATCGTCTGAATTGCCCCCGCATAGGCTAATGCCTGAGTTGGTAGCTCCATCAACGGTTCCGCTTACAGCAGCCCCATCAACTGTCACTGCAACTGCGTTATCACACTTATCATTCACGGGCTGAGCAAACGAAGAGGCGGCTATCACTAGTACTGCGATTATTAAACTAAACCCGCGCTTAATAATAGGGATGAGCCTTTCTACCCCTTCAGAAGCAGTACGGTTGATGAATGGAGAAGACTTAAAGAGAAGAGAACTTAACATAAGCTCAAAGCTTACTCACTTGACCAGGATTAACCTCCACAGAAACCACTAGTTTTCGATTATTAGGCAGCTAATCCTAAAATCGCCGCAAACGCAAAACAAGGGAACAATTCGATTATCTTTCGCAAGACAACTTCAAAAACAAAATATAATTAAATGCCGACTAAGTCAAAATATACTCCTTGGGTGTCTTCATAATCATCTAGCATTAAATACGTCAAGAATCCGATTGAACAAGCGAAAATACAACTGTATAACTCACACCTTCACCAGGAGCAGTAGCAAGGTCAAGTTCACCCCCATGCGCGTCTACACGGCTCTGCAGTCCTGGTAAACCTAGTCCCTTTTTCAATTTGGCTTGAGCATTTTCATCAAACCCATTACCATCATCTTCATACAGCATAACCAGGCGATCTCCATCCACAAGCAACTGAATAAAAACCTCAGTTGCATCTCCGTGTTTGAGGGTATTTGCGATCAGCTCTTGCAACATACGATAGGCGGATAACTGTACACGATCACCGACTCGATGATCTATTTGTCCAGCAACCTCTATTTGCGGTTCTACTCCTCCTGACCTTAGTCCTTCAGCTAAATCAGTAACAGCAGCAGTAAAGTTATTGAGGGTAAGCGCCTGCGGCATCAAGGCATGCGAAATCTTTCGAACCTCCCCACATGCCTCATCCAGTAGTGCTACACCTTTAATATGCGCCTCGCTCAGCTTGGCTTGGCGCGTATCATCATCGATGGTTAAGTGAGCACGCGTACTTGTCAACAAGCTACCAAGGCCGTCATGTAAGTCCTGTGCTATTCGCTTTCGTTCAGCTTCTTGACCACGGACCATACTCCGCACTGCGGTGAGTTGCCGTTCTTTTTCGTGATGTAATCGCTCGCCCTCTATAAGGCTTCGTTCTTGACTCGCAATTTGTTCACTAAGTCGCAAACGTTGTCTAAAAAAGGTAGCGGTGAGTATAGCAACGAATGCAACCACCAAAAGGGCTGCAATTAAACCAGCCCGCTGTGTGCGCGACTGAGCGAGTTTAGCCGCTTTATAGGCAAGTGCAGCTTTTGCCTCACGCGCGCCGTATGCCACCTCGAGTTCATCTATTCGACGCTCTTGTTCTAGTGAATTTAAAGAATCTCGAAATGCAATTTGCAGCCTCAAATAGTGAAGCGTGCTATCAATATTCCCTAAGGTTTCGTGAATGTTAACCAACCTAGGTAGTAAAAAATCGTAGGTCTCAGGATCGAGCGAATTATTTAACAATGCTGATTGAGCATAAAAAAGAGCCTCCTCTGGCAATCCCTGATCGCTGTAGATACTAGCGATATTAGCAGCTGCCTGCCTCGCCTTCAACATGTTATTTTCACGCTGATAGCGGTCAAACGATGCCAAATAAAGGTTCAATGCGAGTGACGTATCACGAAGTAAAAACACCGAACTTGCGTGGCCAGAAAACTGTGCAACGTTCCCTGATCTCTCGGCAAGAAAGGCCGCATAAGCTTCTAGTGTAGATTCAGCCTTCTTGTATGCACCACTTTTAGCTTGTGCAATAGCCATGAAATACAAAGACATTCCTCTTTGGATACGTGGGACTTCATTTGGATATTGTTTATCAAGGCTTACTACTTTTTCAAAGGTTTCAATGGCTAGTTGATAATCTTCACGTTCTAAGCGGATACGACCGAGGTGCTTTAAATATATCGACCGCGTAGCTATATCACCTTTAGCATAATGTTGTAACAACGCCAAAGCTGTAAGAGCATCTGTTGTAGCGGCCTCGAATTCCATATCCCGCCTATACAACCCTGAGCGATTATGAAGTGCATCTGCTACCAATAATGAATCCTCTCCCGTTCGAGCGAGCCTTACACTTAACTGAGCATAGTATCTCGCTGAATCTACGTTACCAACCTTACGATGCCCATTAAGAAGCATATTTGTAGCCTGAAAAGACAATGGGACTTTCCTGATAGATTCTTCCTCATTCGCAGCGGAAAGCGCTTCGCGGAAAAAAAATAAGCTGCTATCTAAGTTCTCTATGTAAAAGGCCATCCCAAGTGAGAACGCGGCATTACTTTTTTGTTCAGGTATTTGTGCAGATGCAAAGGCATGATGCAATGAGTCTAGTTGGCTGCTGCTCCATTGGCGAAGACCTCCTCTTGCAAATTGTGAAAATCCTGCCGGAGTAAAAGATGCTAAAAAAAGAGCCAACAAGAGAAAATTGACCGTTACACTTAAGCGAAGCTTGCAGGGGAAAATTGATGTCATAATCACTGTTGATATGCCTAATTTAAAAGGTCATTTTCAATACATGTCCGAACTAGCCCTGCAGTATTTCTCACACCCAATTTGGAGAGCATATTTCGACGGTGGGATTCAACAGTGCTCACCGAAATATGAAGGACGTCTGAAATCTCTCCTGTAGTTCGCTCATTAACTATAAGCTGTAAAACCTCTTTTTCTCGTCGCGACAACTTTGGGAACAACGTAGTACGAGCGCGAGTCTGTGCCGCCTCTAAAAGCTTTGTCACCTCTAGAGATACAACCGTCTCCCCTGCAAATACTCTCCGAATGGTATCTATAACCTCGGCTCGCGAAGCATTTTTTAGTAAAAATCCAGCTGCCCCGAATTCAAGAATAGAACGAATTAAGCTAACCTCTGAAAGCATACTTAAGCCAACAACCTTCACGTGAGGATGAGTTTCACGAAGTCTACGGGTTACTTCAATACCATTAAGCCCAGGCATTGAGATATCTAAAACCGCCACATCTACTTCATGCTCTACACATGCTTCATAAGCTGCCTGTCCATCTTTGGCTATTGCGACGCAACGCATATCCGGTTGCGCTTCAAGCATGAGTTCGAGTCCATCAATGACGATTTGATGGTCATCGGCAAGAAGAATTTTTATCATGCTGTTTGAATTAGGCCACCTTAAAACAAGCTACGAAAGCAATGACTTAAGATAGGTACTTACATTCAAACAAATCTTATAGATATACTAGTAACGAACATCCTTGAAAACCACGGTTTTTGAATATCCAGAACTTGTATAGAGCATTAAAACACCAGAGATAATCGCACTGAAGATATATTCCCCATTTTGCACGGTAATCAATAGGGCAAAAGAACTAGCGCTAACAAACCACAAGTGAGGCCATTTCAACCCAGAAGTCACCATGGCCCTAAGGACAAGGGCCATCCAGATCAAATTTGAGAACCCACTAATTCAAAAGTGAGAAAATCTTATACTTTTCAGAAAAAGTAGTACCGACTAAAACCTTACTACATCGCTTCTACCTCTGAAGCCGCATACAACGGATACGCCGCCATAAACTCCTTCACCTCTTGGCGAATTTCCGCCTGAAGTGCTTCATTCTCGACATCATTGATGATGCGATCGATCCACTCTACTGTTT
>JBGCFB010000203.1:0-18612 GCA_045106685.1 Bacteroidia bacterium
AACAGGCTGGCTTAGGTGGATCAAAATTTCGGCTTTAATAGTATCTTCGCTTAAGATGCTCATAGAAATAGAGTGGTTTAAGGTGTCGTAACCACTAAATTACTCTTCTATGGGCATTTTTTACTTTAGACAACTTCATAAGAAGTATTTACTTAATCATCATGTTCGTTCTCTTGACTTCTTTTAAAGAGGAGATTAGTCGCTTTGCTAAATTAGTAGATGGTAACTTGGGGAAAGAATTAATTCCACTTAGGTATTAAAATGAATAAAAGGAACATCATCGCGTTTCATGCACTGGCATGTATCGTATTAGTCATCATGCTGGTTTTCTCAACGGAGCCCTTATTAGATATTTTTGCGGCTGGATTTCATGACGTTGGAATGTGGCTGAGCATAATCATATATGGAACAATAGGAATTGTGATTTTAACCATTGCTTCATGCTTGCTTTTTCTCAGAAAAAAACGATGATTCCCAGCGCCAAAAAACTCCCACTCATGTCACCATCCCGCTCCCTCCTCCTCCTCCTCTGCATTACATTCCTTATCCCCTTCCTGTCAAAAGCTCAAACCGGTATTGACCATTGGGAGACGGCGGTATTCAATGATGATACATGGTCGTACAGAGTAGGCACCTCCGCGCCGCCAGCTAACTGGATGCAGCCTCAGTTTGATGCCAGCACATGGCCCACAGGCCCGGGGGGCTTTGGATATGGCGACGGAGACGATAACACCACGATCCCAACTACCCTTTCGGTCTGTATTCGGATACAATTTGACATCGCCGACACCTCCAAGATCACCATGGCGCTCTTGCATGCCGATTATGATGATGCCTTTGTAGCCTATCTGAATGGAACAGAGATAGCACGCGAAAATGCGGGGCCGACTGGAACTGTCCTCGACTTTGATGACATTCCTCCTACCGATCATGAGGCTACACTTTACCAGGGAATTGCTCCCGAAGTATTTCCGATCTATCCGCAAGTATTTCATCAGCTAATAAGAAAAGGCGAAAACACTCTGGCGATCCAGATCAATAATTTCCTGATTTCCTCCTCGGATTTATCCAGCAATTTCTTTCTATCACTAGGCATCAATGATAATTCCAGAGACTTTGAGCCCACTCCAAGCTGGTTTTATCTACCCTTTATCAGCACGCATCTTCCGCTTATCAGCATCAATACGAACGGACAGATTATCCAAAATGAACCCAGAATTGCGGCCAATTTGAAGGTCGTCGATAATGGCTCCGGAGTAGACAATTATGTATTTCATCCTGGAACAGATTATGACGGCCCGATTACGATTGAAATACGAGGTGCCTCCTCCCAGGCGTTCGACAAGAAAAACTATGCCTTCGAAACGCAGGATCAAAACGGTGAAAACAACAATGTGTCGCTATTGGGAATGCCTGACGAAAATGACTGGATTCTTCACGGTCCTTATTCTGATAAGAGCCTCATGCGAAACGCATTGACTTACCAAATAGGAAGAGATGTGATGGACTATGCTTCCCGAACGCGCTTTTGTGAATTAGTGATCGACGGCGATTATCGGGGTATTTATGTCTTGATGGAAAAAATAAAGCGCGATAAAAACAGAGTTAATATCGCTAAGCTTCAACCGACAGATACCACGGGCGATGAACTAACTGGCGGCTATATTTTTCAAATTGATCGCAATGATCCCAACATCAAGGAAGACGGTTGGTATTCTCCATATGGCAGCAATCATTATTTTGTCTATCAGTCTCCCAATCATGACCAAATAGTGCCTGCCCAGAAAGACTATATCCGCACTTGGATGACAGGTTTTGAAACGGCCATGAACGAGCCTGACTATGCCTCAACGTTTGACAACTATATCGACGAAGCGTCTTTTGTAGACTATTTCCTGATCACTGAACTGACCAAACATATCGATGCTTTTAAGTTGAGCTTTTACATGTATAAGCGAAAAGACAGCAAAGGAGGCAAGCTGCATATGGGGCCCATTTGGGACTATAATTTGGGCTACGGCAACTTCAATTATGCTTGCAGACCCGACCCTGCGGGCTGGATTTACCCTTGTACTTCTCGCGCTTTTTGGTTGGATAAAATTGCGGAAATACCTGCGGTTCAAGACCGGATGTACTGCCGTTGGACAGAGCTTCGCCAGCGGGAACTGAGCAATGCAACGCTACTCAACAGGATCGACGACATGGTCGAAGAGCTAGGCCCCGCAGTGGATCGGAATTTTGATCGATTTAACATACTTGGAATCAATGTCTGGCCAAATAGCTTTGTAGGAAAAACGCATGAGGCGGAAATCGTCTTTTTGAAAAGCTGGGTAAGAGAGCGCTTGCGCTGGATGGATGACAACATGTTTGGCGATCCCACTACCGATTGTGCTACACTTATCAGTATTCCCAAAGAAGACTTACCCAAGCATCTAACCGTACATCCCAATCCATTTCAAGATCAGGTCGTCTTCACCATGAACGATGCAGGAATGCGCGATGGCGAAGTCTTTATCTATGACCTCCAAGGCAAACTTCTCACGCGCATTAAGCCTTTACAGCAGCCGATTTTAGACCTCAGCGCATTGCCTTCTGGCATGTATTTCTATGGCTATCGAAATGGGCAGGAGGTGCTGCAAGCGGGGAAGCTGGTGAAGCGGTAGAGGTGCTAGGCCCTAAAGGACCTGGCAATAGTAAATTGTATTGAGGGCTAAAGCCCTGTGAAGATTTTTCTCGACGCTTTAGCGCTTATTATTATCATTATTGCTTGATCTTTTAAGATCAAGCCCCTATGCTAGCTCCAAGCCAGACTGTATTCCTCTGCTTTTTTAGGATCAAAGATCGAGCAGCGAGCCGTTTACAATCACTCCTCCTGATCAGCCTTCCCACCAAGCACCATCAATATACCAAACAGCAGCAACAGCGCCGCTGGATAGGTGATCCAGGCTGGAACGCCATATGCGGCGGGAACGGTGCCGGCGAATACCGCCACAAGGCCTACGGCCATCGCGTAAGGCAACTGGGTGCGAACGTGGTCGATGTGATTACAGTCAGAAGCCAGAGAACTGAGAACGGTCGTGTCGGAGATGGGCGAACAATGGTCGCCAAAAACGGAACCGGCAAGCACGCAGGCCACGGCATTGAAGAATAGCGGTAGCATTGCATTGGGGTCGATGCCAGCCTCACGGCCGATCTCCCAAACCAATGGCAGCATTGCTGGATAGAGAATCGCCATGGTTCCCCAGCTACTGCCGGTCGCGAAGGCGACTGCCGCCGCAAGGGCAAAGATGATCGCAGGTAGCCACATGGAAAGCGTATGAAGGCCGCTTTCGGTATGGATAAAGCCTTGCACCGAACTGGCCAGCCAGTCGGCAGTTTTCATATCCTTGGTGATCGCCGCCAGTGCCCAGGCAAGTACGAGAATCACCAGTGCTGGCAACATCGCCTTAAATCCTGTCAACAAAGTCTCTGCTGATTCATTCAGGCTCATAATGCCTTGCGAAATCGACAAGATAATCGCAAAAATGACTGCCGCGAGCGAGGCCCACATCAGCGCAGCATAGGCATCGGCAGAACCGATCAACATGCCCAGACGGTTAAAGAATGAAGTCGTTTCGCCTTTCCATTCACTGATGGTACTCCACACCATACCGTTACTCGCGCCATCGGCGAGGACGATTCCATCGCTGGCCATGTCGCCGCGTATGCCATCGAATCCTGTATATATCAGTCCAAGTGCAACACCCACGATGAGCACTAAGACGGGAATTACCGCATTGAAAGCGCGTGGTATTGCGCCTTTTACAGGAGAAAAATCTTCGCCTCCGGAAGGGAAACTATCGTCGTCTTGTCTATGGTCAAGGCTTACTTGCCCGGTTGTGCGCGCACGTCGTTCGGCACGTAGCATAGGACCGAAATCTCTTCCTGTCCAAATGATCATCAGGATAAACAGCAGCGCCAAGATCGGGTAGAAGGCATAAGGTAAGGACGAAATAAATACGGAGTATGCGCTCTCATTGGCGAGGGTGCCGCCGATGGTTTGAAGAGCGTCGTCGATGTAGCCAAGCTCTGCTCCTATCCACGTCGTAATGAAGGCCAGCGACGCAACCGGCGCAGCGGTGGAGTCCACGATATAGGCAAGCTTCTCACGTGAAATGCGCTTGCTATCGGTGATAGGGCGCATGGTATTTCCTACCACGAGGGAATTGGCGTAGTCGTCAAAAAAGATCGCCAGACCGAGCGACCAGGTCGCGAACTGCGCCGAGCGGGCCGTTTTGGCGATGCGGGAAATCCGGTTGACGATGCCTTGCATACCGCCATTGCGCGACACGAGGGCCACCATCCCTCCGATCAGCAGGGTAAACAAGATGATCGAAGCATGATCGGGGTCGGCCATTGCTGGCAAAATATAATCACTGATTGTCGCCAGAAAGCCTGAGAAAATCCCTCCCAAAGCGGCTCCCTGATAACCAGCCAAGATGATTGTTCCACTTAATATTCCTATAAACAATGCGACCAATACCTGCCTGAAGACCAACGCTAATAAGATCGCGATAAGTGGTGGAACGATCGCCAGCCAGCCCGGAAGCGGACTTACTGCGACGCGTTGTTCGTAATTATCAAGATTGAGAATAAAGTCTTTCGCTCCTTTCGCTGGACGATATTCGAATTCCCCTTTTCCTTCTTTTATGGCGATAATGCGCTCTTTTCCATCGATCATAATGGCGAGTTCTTCACGGTCCTGCTGAGCAGGATCGAGCAATTCGACACCATAGATTGCGCTCGTACCAGACATCAATACTGTCGGTGGAATGATGCGTACATTCTGCTCATTAAACACGCTCAAGGGTTCAGGAAGTGAAACATAGCCCTGAAACTCCTGCTCTGGAATGCTGTCTTGAGCGTTTAGTTCTGAAACCCAAAAGGTCAATAACACAATGGCTAAAAAAGCGATTCCTCTTACTGAGGTATTTGCGTTAATTTGCGAGACTTTGAAGAGGGACGAGGTGGAAAAATGTAGCATAAATTGAGCGTTGACTTCAGCAATGATGTCATTCCGACTCGCGAAACTGAGGAGGAATCTTGACTTTATCAATCAATTGGCAAAAGTCAAGATCTCTCGCCAGCTTCGCGGCTCGAGATGACAATCCTGTAAGGATTTAATTAGACAACTTGTTTTCTAAAAACATTCCTAAAATAGTACAAAAAATTGGAAAATCGACGTGCCTACCTCATGCTGCACACTGCTGTGCTCTTATTCGGCTTCACAGGGATCGTGGGTGAGTTTATAAAGCGCAATGAAGCCCTTAGTGGGGCCGGTATTGTATGGTGGCGGATGCTGATCACCTTGATAAGTTTATTCTTCTTTTCTAAAATTTTCAAAAAAGTAAAATCAATTCCGAAACGTGACCGACTCCGGATCATGGGAATAGGTGTGCTTGTGGCGGCCCACTGGGTGACATTCTTTGGCGCTATTCAGATGACCAATGCCAGCATCACGATCAGCATTCTGGCTTCGGCTGCCTTCTTTACCTCCCTGATCGAGCCGATGATTTTGAAGAGCAAATTTCAACTTAGAGAGACTTTGCTAGGTGCACTGGTGATCGTAGGCTTTGTATTTATTTTTGGCTTCACGCCTCCTGAAAACAACGCTGGCATCGTCGTAGCCATCATTTCGGCGATTCTTGCCGCAACTTTTGGTGTGCTCAACAAAGGCATGGTGGCAAAGCATGATATCTATGCGATTACGCTATTGGAGTTTGTCGCTGGTGTAGTGATGCTAACTGTGCTCGTTCCTATTTACGGTTTTTTCACTGTTGGAAATCCGCTGGACGGGCTTATGCCTGCCGAGGCAGACTGGCCCTGGCTACTCTTCCTGGCCATCGGCTGCACCACACTGGCCTTTACCTTGACGATGATTTCGCTCAAATCGCTATCAGCTTTCACCACCGCATTAGCCATTAATCTTGAACCGATTTACACGATTATTTTGGCTGCTGTTTTGTTCCAACAACACGAAAACATGCAAGCCGGTTTTTACATTGGAGCGCTTATTATTATCCTCGCTGTTGCGGTTAATCCTATTCTTAAAGGTCGTAGCCGCAGTTCATGATTTTTTTTGCAAAAACCACGACACAATCATTCTAAAATTCAGGAATATTGTTGCAACAATAATATTATTTCCTACCTTCCGGCTTTCTAACCCTTAATTCTTGATAGTTATGAATCCAAAAGTAACGATGGTAATACGCATTTTACTCGGCGTAATGATGGTAGTTTTTGGCTTGAATAAGTTTATTGGTTTTATGCCCCAACCCGAGATGTCCGGGACAGCTGCAGAGTTGATGGGAATTTACACAGCCTCAGGTTTCATGTTTCTCGTTGGTGGCTTAGAGGCACTCGGAGGACTTGCTTTACTTGTGAATAAGTATGTTCCACTAGCCTTGACGATCCTGGTTGCGATTCTGTTTAATGCGGTGGTATATCACCTTTTGCATGACCCTGCAACGGTAGTTGGCGCATTGGTATTTCTTGTACTTGCCGTAGTGTTAGTATTTGCTAATAAGGAGCGTTTTGCTGGCATTTTGAGTGCATAGTGTTCAAGCACTAATTCGCTAATAGTAAGTCGTTAATCTGCAATCGCCAATCCATCAAAGGCATGATGGATTGGCGATTTTGAGTTTTTCGTGTTTAAGTCTACAAAAGGGTATTGGAAATACGATATACTAGATCAGAGATACGAAATCAGATTTTGAAGAAAAACCCTTTTCCTCACCCCTCCATTTCCTCCACCATCTGCCGCACCTTCACCTTCAGCTCTTCCTTATAAGCGGCGAGCTTCTCCGCTACTCCGGCATCCGCAGAGCCGATAATCTGGGCAGCGAGGATGCCTGCGTTTTTGCCGCCATCGAGGGCGACGGTCGCCACCGGGACGCCAGAAGGCATTTGCAAAATCGACAGGACCGAGTCCCAGCCGTCAATGGAATTAGAAGAATGGATAGGCACGCCGATCACGGGTAAAGTCGTAAGTGAAGCGACCATTCCTGGCAAATGCGCTGCGCCGCCTGCGCCCGCGATAACGACCTTCATGCCGCGCTCACGTGCACTTTGTGCATATTCGAACATGCGCTCCGGTGTACGGTGGGCTGACACTACAGTCATTTCATAATCTATTCCGAAATGTTCGAGCATATCCGCCGCTCCCTGCATAACAGGCAAGTCCGACTTGCTTCCCATGATAATTCCGACCTGTGGCATATTTTAGTTGTAAAATTTTGAATGAGGGGATGAGTGAATGATAGAATAGACTCGTGCTGCCTGCTAAAATGTTGAATGATTGGATGAGCGAATGATAGAATAGACTCGTGCTGCCTGCTAAAATGTTGAATGATTGGATGAGTGAATGATAGAATACTAATTAAAAAGATTTTCTCATTTTATCACTCTATCATCCATTCACTATAAGCATTAAAACAATTCTCTCATTCTATCACCCTATCATTCATTCATTTTAACAAGTAAAAATGATTAATACCCAAGCGCAGCGCGCACGCGGTCCAGGGTCTCGCGGGCTACGAGTCGTGCTTTTCCAGCACCGATAGCTAATAACTCATCTACTTCATTGAGATTCTCCATGAAATAGTTGAACTTCTCGCGAGGCTCTTCAAATCGTTCCATGATGATTTCCAGCAAAGCCTTCTTTGCATGGCCGTAGCCATAGCCACCGCCGAGGTAATTGGCGCGCATTTCTGTGATCTGCTCCTCGCTTGCAAGCAGACGATATAGCGCAAAGACATTGCATGTATCAGGGTCCTTGGGATCTTCCAGCGGCGTAGAATCAGTTTCTATTCGCATCACCTCCTTCTTCAAAGCCTTGTTAGACTGAAAAAGGGTGATGGTATTGCCGTAAGATTTGCTCATTTTCTGTCCATCAACACCAGGAACAACCATCACGTTTTCATCGATCTGAGCTTCAGGAATGACGAGTACTTCATCGCCTTTACCATATTGGTGGTTGAGTCGTGTTGCTATATCACGAGTAAACTCCAAGTGCGGTTTTTGGTCCTTTCCTACGGGAACGATATTCGCATCATACAGCAGAATATCAGCAGCCATAAGCACAGGATAGGTAAACAGGCCCGTGTTGACGGTTTCAGTCCTTTCGCTTTTATCCTTAAATGAATGCGCCAACTGCAAGCGGCTATAGGGCATAAAACAGCTCAGATACCATGTCAGTTCAGCCACTTCAGGCACATCAGACTGACGATAGAATGTCGCCCGCTCAGGATCAAGGCCACAGGCTAGCCATGCCGCAGCGGTGCGGTATGTATTATCGCGAAGCACTTCAGCATCGGGTAAGATGGTGAGTGTATGCATGTTTGCGATAAACAGAAATGCATCGTTGGCAGAATCATTGGCGAGTTCGATCGCCGGGAGAATTGCTCCCAGTAAGTTGCCCAGATGCGGTACGCCTGTACTTTGTATGCCTGTAAGTATGCGAGCCATTTTTTTAATTTGATGATTTAGTTAATTATTCATTGATCATTATTCATGACGAATGATTAAATGACAAATGGTTCTGCAAAGCTAAGGATAAATTCAACTTGAGGCGTATTCTGATTTTGATCAAAAAAGCCAAAAGCCAACCGCTAAAAGCTAATAGCCAGTATTTTTTGAAGCGGTAAGAAATGAAGCGGCTTAGGTTTAGTAAAAAGGGTGCTTAGAACTAGTTTTGAGCTGTTATGATAAGCTCACGTACCCGAATTCTTTTCGCATTATGCATTGGCACAGTCTGGTTAGGCTGGGCCTTTGCTCGTTATGGAGGTCCTGGTTACCTGATGAATATGGCCGTAACCGGCGCGCCAGGAGAGATAAATTGTACCGCATGTCATACCAGTAATGCTGGAAATGGATCGCTCCAACTTGAAATCACGCAAGGGCCGACCATTTATCAGCCTGGAGCAACCTATCAAATGCGTGCTACAATCAATGCTCCAGGAAGTGCTACGGGGGGCATTCAAATCGTAGCCATCGATAGCGATACCAGCGTAGGAGCATGGGCTATACCTACAGGTATGCGTCAGGTAACAGCTACTACATTCGCCGGAATTCCTCGCAGATACATTGAACACAGCAACCCACAAGTCATTAATAATCAAGGCCTTAACCAATGGACATTCACATGGACTGCACCTATGACAAAAGGGCTTAGTCCGGTGCTGTACGCTTCAGCCGTTGCCGCAAATGATGACTTCAGTCCAAGTGGTGATCTGGTGTTCCAAACCTTTATGGGCATGTCGTCGCTTCCTGTAAGTTGGGGTGAGGTTACTGCGAAAGCGCACGCTCAGGGCGTAGAGATTAACTGGGAAACAGAATCGGAAACCAATACGGCTTGGTTTGAAGTGCAGCGCAGCATCGACGGTCATGGCTTCAGCCCTTTTGCAACTGTACAGGCCGCAGGAAATTCATCCGTAATGCGCAAATATAAAACCGTGGACCAGACGCCTGTGTATGGTAGCACTTCACAATACCGTATTCGTCAGGTGGATGTCAATGGCAGTACTTCCTTCAGTCCATTGGTCGAGTTTTTTGTAGAAAAACCCCAGGAAGGCCTGCTCGCATTTTTTCCAAACAAGGTAAACGCCGGAGAAAACATCCACATCTCATTTGCCTCTCAGGAAGATGAAATGCTCGATATTCAGTTTCAACTATTGGATGGTAGGCGTGTACAAAAACAGCAACGCGCTGTTCAGCCTGGCACAAACAGTATTTCGGTCGATACCAGAGGTCTTGAGCCAGCTTGGTACGCGGTGATTATATCTACCAAAGCAAAAACTGAGGTAAGGAGGGTGTTGGTGTTGTAAAGAGGCTCGATCCTTGATCCTTGATGTTCGATCCTCTAGTTTCTGAAAAAAGCTTGATCCTTGATCCTCGATGTTCGATCCTCTGGTTTCTGAAAAAAGGCTCGATCCTTGATCCTCGATGTTCGATCCTCTAGTTTCTGAAAAAAGCGAAGATCAAACAGCGAGCAGCGAGGACTCTATTACTCCCCTATCATACTCAACTCTAGCCAGCGGTCAGACTTTTCGTCTAACTCGTTTTTGATGTTTTCTAATTCATCCGTCCAGGCGGTAAGCTTCTCGTAATCAGACTCGCCTGAGGCGAGCAGCTCCGCGATCTCTACCTGGCGATCTTCCAACACTGGAATCTGCTTTTCCAAGTCCTCAAATTCACGCTCTTCTTTGTAAGAACGCTTTGTCTTGTTTTTGCGAGAAGGCTCAGGTGCTACTGCTGCTTTGCGTTGCGTTTTTTGAGAAGCGAGGCGATTGGCCTCCTTTTTCGCTTCTTCTTTGTCCAAAAACTCCCGATACTGCGAATATGAACCAGGGTAATCCCGCAATTCGCCTTCGCCCTCAAATACCCATAAATGATCCACGATACGGTCCATAAAGAAGCGGTCGTGTGATACCACAATCAGGCAGCCTTCAAAATCGAGGAGAAAATCCTCCAGACGGCGAAGCGTGATCAGATCGAGGTCGTTGGTGGGCTCATCGAGGATGAGGAAATTGGGGTTGGTGATAAGGATACGCAACAGGTGCAAACGGCGCTTTTCGCCTCCACTGAGCGTCTCCACACGATTGTGATGCGTGCTATACGGAAACAGGAAATATTCTAATAGCTGACCTGCCGGAATGCGTTCTCCATTGACGGAATAACTCACGGCTTCTGCGACTTCCTGCACCACTTCGATAATGCGTGCATTGGGCTTAAAGGTGGGCATCTCCTGACGGTAATGCCCCATATGGATGGTCTCGCCGATGCGGATTTTTCCATTATCAGGTTCGACCATTCCCAACAGCATATTGATAAAGGTCGTTTTGCCTGTACCATTTGCTCCAGCGACACCGATGCGCTCTTTCTTTTTGAATGTGTAGGAAAAATCGTTGACGATCTTGGTATCGCCAAAAGCCTTGCGGAGCTTTTTGATTTCCATTACGGTTCCGCCTATTCGTCGCTGATGGACAAAGAGCTTCACCTGCTTTTTATCACGAAAATTATTTGCTGCTTCTCCCAACTGCTCACCAGCTGCCATACGTGATTTCGACTTCGTAGTACGCGCCTTGGGCGATTGACGCATCCACTCCAGTTCCTTTTTGTATAAACTCGCCGCCTTCTCACGATGGCGATCATGCAATGAATCTCGTTCGTCTTTTTTCTCCAAAAAGAAGGCATAATTTCCTTCATAACGGAAAAGACGCCCTTTATCCATTTCCAAAATTTCGTTGGTGATGGCGTCGAGAAAATAGCGGTCGTGCGTAACGAGAATCAAGCTTTGTCTGGCGGTAGAGAGCGTCTGTTCCAGCCATTCAATCGTCGGAAGGTCGAGGTGGTTGGTAGGCTCATCCATAATGAGGAGATCAGGCTCAGCGATAAGTGCCTGCGCAATAGCCACCCGTTTACGTTGCCCTCCACTTAGCTCGCCGACTTTTCTATCTAAAAAGTGAATGCCGAGTTTGCCTAGATAACTCTTGATTCTATGTTCATACCCCCAGGCATCGGTAGATTCGATCTCAGCTGTGATGCGGTCTAGCGATTCCTGCTGTGCATCGCTCCGTTCGGCGAGGGAAATCAGGTCTTCGTATTCTTTGATCAATTTCAGTGCGGGAGCCTGCGATGAAAGTACAAGTTCATGTACTGTCGATTCTTCGGGCAGCACGGGTTCCTGCGCCAGATAGGCCATTTTGAGGCCGTTGCGCCAGCTGATATTACCTGCATCCGCTTCTTCGATGCCTGCGACGATCTTCAGCAGGGAAGACTTCCCACAACCATTCACTCCGACGAGGGCGATCTTTTGCCCTTGGGCGATTCCAAAGCTGAGTTCCTCGAAAAGTTTTTTCTCTCCGTAGCTAAGGGCAATATTTTCAATGGAAACGAGATTCACGGATTTTAATGTTGAATGAGTGGATGAGAGAATGGGTAGGAGAATGTTCGAATGCGCGAGTCTGCGAATTTGCGAAGAAATAACTAGAAATGATTGGCGCCTGTTTTTGTTTGGGTTACTAACCTCTGTCAGGGCAAAGGCTCTCTGGTTAAAGCCCTGACAGAGGTAGTGCAACCAATCGTAATTTTATTAGTTTTTCAACAAACAGCTAATAGCCAAATTTGCTATTTTTGACGCATGGTATTTCGCATCATCCTGTTTATCGTGCTGGTTGCTTATTTCGCTATCCGCTGGAGGCGTAAGGCTGACAAGTCATGGACCGATTATGGTTTTGGATTAAAAGAGACAGAACACATTCTCAAATTGCTTCAAAAGCAAGATTATGAGTCCGCAGAAAAGGGCTTGCTTTCGCTTGAAACAAATAAGCTTAGTCATGCGCTGGTCCATATTCCGCTTTCATTGAAAGAAGACGACCTCAAGCATTGGCTGGCGAACTCGGTGCATGATGACCTGCCCAATCTATTCCTCGGGGCATATCACCAGCATCGCGCCTGGATGGAGCGCAGTCATGGGACTGGCGGCGAACTCAATGATGAGCAGGTAAAGGGCTTTCGCAAGCATCAAATCATTGCTTTCAATTACCTCCATGAAGTTTCTGATACTTTTCCCAAGATACTCGGAGAAGCCTATGTGAAATTGGTTGCCATCCATCGTGGGCATTCAGAATTTGAAGAAGCGATGGCCTATTTTGAAATGGCAAAAGAGCTGATTCCTGACAACGTCATGCTCTATGTTGAAAAGGCAGAAACGATTCAGCCCAAGTGGGGCGGCAGCGTCGAGCTTACTTCGCGTTTTATGGACGAACTTCCCGATTCGAAATTGATCCGCCAAGTGATTGAGACGAAGCTCATCGTGGAAGGCCATGACTGGAATACGAATTACTTGGGAGGTTCGCTCGCAGAGCTTCACCAACAAGCAAAGAAAACGCTCTATCAAATCGATAAGGATGTCACCCTGAATCCTCCTACTTCCGTGCATCGCTTTATGCTCTATGGTTATATGATCTTACTTGCCCAAATGGTGGAAAACAAGCGTCTCGTAGCGAAGTACGATAAGCTTATCGGCCGGAACTTGCCTTTGCATCCGTTTGGAGTGCCTGCGATAAAAGCGTAGAGGAGAATGTGCGAATGAGTGAGTGTGCGGGTATGCGAAGGAGCGTTTCTATATTTTTTCTTCCACCGTAGAGAGAATTCATGAATTCTCTCTACCACAAATTTCTTTCAACCTCTCCTCTTTTCCCAAAAATCAATCAATTCTTTCCATGCCTTTAGTGAACTCGGCTTGAGCCATTTATCAAATGAGTGGTAGTAATCTATATCGGCTCCTCCTATATTCTGAATTCCTTCAAAGAGTCCGACGACAATAAGGTTTTGAACATAATCATCTCCGTGGGTAAGTAGTTCTTCAGCATGTTCAAAAAAAACTTCAAAATGCTCTGTCCTCTGGGCTTTTTTCTTCTTTACTATAAATCTCGCGATATCCCCAATGTCAATATAGGGTAAGCGATTACTTGGCTCATCGTAATCATATTTCACTTCTTTATTATAAAAACCCGCCAACTCATCCCAATCTAATATGAGTTTTTGAAAAACGACTTCTATGTCTGATTCTAAATATTTGCTCTCTGGTTTATTCATTTTGTCCTTCCTTTAAAATCAAGATACGCCTTTTGCTTTCCTACGGCATAGTGCATGAGGTTGTCTAACGAATAAATTTGATCCGTTTTTATTATAAAAACTGTCATTCCGACTCGCGTAGCTGAGGAGGAATCTTGACTTTGTCGGCCTTTATACTGAAAGTCAAGATATCTCGCCAGCTTCGCGGCTCGATATGACAACCTTTTTAGTTTCGTTAGACAACTTCCATTCATGAATGCTCGCTACGCTCCAATCGCTCCAAAAAATTCCTTAAGCTTCTGCTCGTCAAGCTTGCCTTCCGTGCGAACTCCGCTGCAAAGATCAACGCCGAAAGGCTGAACGGTTTCAATGGCTTGTTGCACATTGTCCTTGTTCAGGCCGCCTGCCAAAAATAGCGGAACTGGCACCGCTTCCCTTATCTGCCTGCTTATATCCCAATTATGGACCTTGCCAGTGCCACCTAATGTTTTAACAAATGCGTTGGGGTTTCCACTGTCCAATAAAATGGCATCTACATGCTTCGATACGTGAAGCGCTTGCTCAATCGAATGCTCATCATTAACGTGGATTACCTGTACTAATCGCACATGGGGTAATTCGTTTCGGAGCATCTCATATTCCTGATTTTCTAACTCATCGACAATCTGAATCGTCGTGGTGTGAACCTTCTTATAATGCGCAATAATATCCCGTGGCTTAGTTTCGCTCGTCAGTAAGAAAGTGGATATAGGCGGCGGAGTGGACTTGGCTATCTGTTGGATTAAATCATCTTCGATTACTCCTGGGCCACTCGGCATATTCCCCACCAAGCCTAAGGCTGAAGCGCCGTATGTGATAGCAAGTTTTGCTTCGGCGATGCTACTTATGCAACATATTTTGACTCGTGGTGTGGTCATGTTTTCCTAGTTGGTTATTTAGCATTATGACAAAAATAACCCAATCCTCTGAAAAATGAACTTACTGCCACCTACCGGGTGTATCCCAGATTGTCGTTTTCCAATCTCAAAACGTACGTAGAGACGTTGCAGTGCAACGTCTCTACAATGATTGCGACAATTTGAGGAGAGAACGACATGCTCAACCTGTAACTAGCATCAACTGATTTAACCCAATATTTCATCCTGAATTTTCTGCTCTCCATCCTTCAATATCCCCTACTCTTCCTTTGAGTGGGCCTTTTGCTTACAAGTATCGATTTAGAGGCCGTTGTTTTATACAGCTAATCTAAAACGAAAAACGCCATGAGTAAAAAAATCAGTTTTCAGATGTATGTCTTTATAACCGGCATGTTGTTGATCGCCTCATCTTGCCAAGGCGATGATGATATGGTGCCTGGCGACATATTGGGTCTAGACATCGATATCGCTGCTTTGCCAGAAACGATTCTGTATCCCGCCAATAATCCTTACTCGCCTGAAAAATTTGAACTTGGGAAATCGCTTTTTTGGGACCCAGTGCTTTCAGGTACAAAAGGTGTGGCTTGTGCTTCTTGTCATCATCCTGATTTTGGCTATGCCGATGGACGTGACCTTTCTTCCGGTGTGAATGGTATAGGGCTCGGACCAAATAGGCGAGCTGGAGAGATTGTAAGGAGGAATGCTCCCACTATTCTCAATGTTGCATACAATGGGATCGATCTCGCAGGAAACTATAATCCGGCAACAGCTCCTATGTTTTGGGATAATCGTGCATCAGGCCTTGAGGAACAGGCAATTCTGCCCGTTTTGTCAAAGGAAGAAATGCGTGGCGATCTGATCGCTGAAGATGACATCGTTGATACCATTTCGCAGCGCCTCAATGCGATCCCAGCCTACCGCAACATGTTCGCGGCAGCCTATGGAGACGACGCAATCAGTGAAGCTCGAATTGCACAAGCCTTGGCCACATTCCAACGCAGCCTCGTAGCGAACAACAGTCGGTTTGACCAGTATATGCGTGGTGACCAGAATGCCTTGAGCAATCAGGAAGTGCAGGGTATGAATACCTTTAGCCAGGTCGGCTGTGTTGATTGCCACAGTGGTCCCATGCTTTCAGACTTTGAGTTACATACGCTTAGTGTGCCTGATCATCCGCTGATAGCAGATAACGGAGCAACCGGAGCATTCGATTTTCGCACTCCTACATTGCGAAACCTGAGGTTCACAGCACCTTATATGCACAATGGCGTCTTTGACGATTTGCGTGATGTGCTGGATTTTTACAATGACATATCAGGCCGTAATCCAGACTCACAGAACGCCAACGTTAATGATAATCAGATCGATCAGGATGCACGAAACCTCCAGCTCAACGGAGGGCAAATCAATGAGCTCATCGCTTTCCTGAACACGCTAAACGACGAAGACTTTGACACTTCAATTCCAGTGAGTGTGCCTAGTGGCTTGGCTGTTGGAGGTGACATCGATTAAGGGCATGTGGTTGGGCTAGGCAAAATGAAATGATTGTCCGATACACATCTTTGGGAACTTGGCCTTCTTATGGCCTAGCTCCCAAAGATGTAGGCAATTAAAGCCTGTTAATGATTCTATATTTTTGAAACAGTTTAAAACAAAACTACATTGAGCATGAATAAATTTTTAGAGAGAAACGTAGAAACACAACCAATTTAAAATGAGAAAAGAAAGACTATATCTATTTCTTGTTTTAGTATTTGCTTTGGGATTCATTTTGCCCAAATTATTCAACCCTCGCCAAGGCTTTATTTTTATTATTGAAGAATTAACCTTCGGGATAGGCCTTATTTTGGGGATTCTTATTTTTAGTAAAAGGGTTCGGGCTATTGTTGTCAAGCTTGAAGAACGCTATTCATGGGAAACGAATTCCTCCAAAAGGTTATGGAAAGACGCTGCCTATTGGCTGATGTATGCAACTGCTCTTGGAGGTTTTCTCTTTATCTGTTCCCGCATGTATATGCACTACATTGGGTTTCCTGAATTTTATCAAGAGATTCTTAAAACGAAGTCTATGATGACCGGGCCTCATGCTCCTCCTGGTCTTCCTCCTCCTGGCGCCCCGCCCCCAGGGCCTCCTCCTCATCTTGGGAACCATGGTTTTTGGCACGGGCTTCCTTCATCTTTAGGGTTCAGTAGTCTATTGTTCGCTGTCTTGTTTTTGATAGAAGAAATTACCGTTTATGGTGAGCGGAAAGCAAGGGAGCAAATTGCCATTCAGGAAATGCTGAAAGAGCAAGCCTTGATGAAAGCGAGCGTACTGAAGAAGCAGCTCAATCCTCACTTTATGTTTAACACGCTCAATGTCCTTTCAGGATTAATCCATGAAGACATTGACAGGGCAGATATATTTATCAAAGAGCTTGCAGAGACGTATCGGTATGTGCTGGAACAAAGCGAAAGCGCGCTCAGTACGCTGGAACAGGAAGCGACATTTATTGAATCATATTTCTACCTTCTCAAGATACGATTTGAGGAAAAACTGAAATACAATATTGAAATCCCTGAAGCAAAATTAGCACATCAAATACCATCATTGACCTTTGAGATACTGGTGGAAAATGCGATAAAGCATAACGCCATTTCGGAATCGATGCCATTAACAATCGATATCTATACGAACGAAAACAGACTCATTGTAAAGAATAACCTCCAACTAAGGGAGGACGAGGTAGCTTCTATCGGAAAGGGCATCCGCAATCTGGAAGAGCGCCTTAAATTACTGGGAATACATGACGCTACATTTGGGATACAGTCCGGTTATTATGTTGCTTCAATTCCTTTGTTGGCTTCAACAGAATAAATGATGATAAAAGTATTGATCATTGAAGACGAGGCGATCGCAGCTCGCAATCTAAAAAGAATGCTCTCTGAACTAGCGCAGTCTATTGAGGTTATTGACATCATAGAATCAAAAAAAGAGGCTATAAAGAAAATCCCTGTATTAGACTTTGATTTAATATTGATGGACATTCATCTTAGTGACGGTAGTTCATTCGGCATTTTTGAAAAGATAAATACCACCAAGCCGATTATATTCACGACTGCCTTTGATAAATATACCTTGCAGGCTTTCAAACACCTGAGTATCGACTATCTATTAAAACCCATTATTAAAGACGATTTACAAAAGGCCTTTAACAAATACGAAGCACATTTTAACCCAAGCCTGCAAAACTTCCCCATCGAGGCGTTGCAGGGTTTATTACAGCCATCTCAGCAATATAAAAGCCGTTTTCTTATTCAAGTAGGAAACCAGCTGAAGTCAATAGAAAAAGATCAGGTGAGGTATTTTTTTTCCAAAGAAAAAGCGACCTATCTCGTAAACCTTGAAGGGAGAAAATTCCCCATCGACTTTTCCTTAGTACAATTGGAAAACGAATTGAATCCCGACGATTTTTTTAGAATAAATCGCCGGATGCTTATATCAAGGCAATCCATTTCGAGCATTCATTACCTTTCATCATCGAAATTAAGCATCGAACTCAGCCCCAAAACGGAGGGAGATTCACTGCTCACAATGGAAAAGATTGCGGCTTTTAAGGAATGGCTGAGGTGAGCTGGCCTTGAGAGAAAGCGGTGCGGCAAGTGAAGGCTTAGGTGAAATGTGCAGGTTTGTGAATTTCTAGGGTACTAAATAAACATGATTATTATGGGTCTTCCCGGAATTTTTGAGGAGGGACGACGAAGAAAATATCCGGGACCTCCTGCAAAATCACTTTCAGCATTTGTCAAAAACCTTGTTTTGTTAACTGGAGACCCCGGATATTTTTCGCTCTTCGTTTGAAAAATTCCGGGGCGACACATTGATTGTATTGGTTAAGAAGCACTAAAGGCGGAAGCCAAGAGAAATCCGAAGATTCATGAATTCATTCTACAATACCCCCCATTCCTAACCTGAATAACCTGAGCAGCAATGCTCACGGCTATTTCTTCTGGAGTTTCGCTTTTTATAGATAGGCCAATAGGTGCGTGAATCGTGTCCAGTTCATCCTTGGTAAAACCTTCCTTTCGCAAATCTCTC
>JBGCFB010000204.1:0-7500 GCA_045106685.1 Bacteroidia bacterium
AGGTTCTCCTCCGCTGATCTGCACGACATCGGGTTCGCCTTCACTCGCCACAATCGCGTCAAACATCATCTCGATCTCTTCGAGCGTGCGGTGACGGCCATAATGCGGCGACGAACTGGCGTAGCAGGTCGGGCAGGTCAGATTACATCGATCGGTTACTTCGACCAAGGTTAGGCAGGAATGCTGTTCATGATCCGGGCATATTCCACAGTCATAGGGGCAACCAAATTCGGTCTCCGTATGCGGCTTTAGCGGATACTCAGAAGCCTTATTGTAGTTTCTTATTTGCTTATAATATTCAATATCGTCGGCAATAAGCACCTTTTGCCAGCCATGCGTTTTGCAGCGCTTATTCAAATAGACGCCTCCATTTTCAAATATGATTTTCGCATTGACCGGTCGATGGCACTCGTTGCATAGACTGGTAGTATGATCGTAGTAAATGTAGTTTCGTTCCATGTGAGAGTGAAGATAATGATTTTAAAGTCTTCGCTGCTTGCTGGTGGCTGAGTCCCGCATGGCGGGAAAGCCACCGAATATTGCCCCTTAGGCAATGTTCCCTTCGGCTACGCTTAGGGAACGATTGGGTACTGTGCTCAAGGAACGGAAGTTTATCTTTTGTTTGGTGGCTGAGCGTAGCCGAAGCCACGCTTTTCAATTTTTATTACCTTGCTCCTCCACTCAATCAGCCACTATGGAAGAATTACTAAAAATGCTCAATCTCACGGGATTGGGACCTGACTTAAAGAACAGGATTATTCTATCCTTTTTCTGCTTCCTCATTTTTGTCCTAATTTTTTATTTCTGGATTATTTCGCGCAAAAAAATCAAAGCGAATCATAAAAATGGCAGCGGTTTGGTGTATATGGCGTTTGCATTTTTCTTGCTGGCACTTATCGGATTCTTTGCGGTAGTTGTAGGTACGGAGGATAAGACGCCCTTTTTGATCATGTCCGGGCTGGTGAGCTTTTGTTATATCACTGCCTTGTCGTTTTTCAGTGTGGGTTCGCACAAACTCGACGATATCGTCACGACCCAGCGCTGGAAAAACGGCGTGAGCTATGTTGCTTTTGGTTGGATCATTTTGGTGTCTTTTGCAGGCAAATCTTCCTTTATGGGAACGCTGGATATGATCCTGACGGTAGTGGCTTTAGCATCAATGGGTTTCTTTATTGCCCGCTATTTTGTCTTGCGAAATTTGAAATTTCTCGCGGGCGTAACGGCCTTCTATTTTACGGGCTTTATTTTGTTACAAATACTCCAACCTGCAAGTCTGGAAGGCGGAAAATATACCCATATCAATACCATCATTCTGGGGCCTTCCTTGCCGCTCGCGGTGATCGTCCTTGCATATACATTCAACTGGATCAATGAGCTAAATTTTTATGAACTCGCCAATATCTGGGTGGGGACAGCAGGCGGCGATGAGTCAGAAGAAAGCCACCAAAAGGCGTATTCAGAAATCACGGTAGGTAAGGGTTCCAGTAGCTGGATGGAGCGCGTCGCCAGTGATGAAATCGAGGAGGTTATTCAGGAAATGATTATTTCTAAAAAGCATCAAAACGAAAATCTCGAATTTGTGCTTAACATTGCCTCTCGAAATACACGAAACAATAATAATCATCTCAAAAACCTCATCCGCTACGAGGAGTACCAACTCAACCGAAATCAGATTTCGAATAGCTTGGTGGGCTTGCTGAAGGATGAGGGGGAGTAAAAAAGACTTCGCTGCTTGCTGTTTGATCTTCGCTGTTCGATCTTCAAAAACAGAGAAGCGAGGATCGAGCATCAAGGATCGAACAGCGAGGACTTTTTTTAATTAATCTGCTATGGAGACACCACTCACACGCATAAACAAATATCTGAGTGAAGCAGGCTTTTGCTCGCGACGGAAGGCTGATGAATACATCAATCAGGGACGCGTGCGCATCAATGGCAAGGTACCCGAAATGGGCACCAAGGTCGCGCCGGGTGATGTGGTGACAGTGGATGGAAAACCGATCAAGGAGCAAGAGGACGACTTTGTATACCTCGCATTCAATAAGCCTGTGGGGATCGTATGCACGACCGACACGCGTCGTGAGCGCGATAATATCATCGATTACATCAAATACCCAAAGCGGATCTTTCCGATTGGTCGACTGGACAAGCCCAGCGAAGGGCTCATCTTCCTCACCAATGACGGTGATATCGTCAATAAGATTCTGCGCGCGCGCAACAATCACGAAAAGGAATATATCGTCCGGGTAAACAAGCCGATCACGCGCGGCTTCATCCGCAAGATGGGAAATGGTGTGCCTATTCTCGATACGATTACACGCAAGTGTGAAGTCGAGCAGATCAATCAGAATACCTTTCGAATCGTGCTCACACAAGGGCTCAATCGTCAAATCAGGCGCATGTGCGAGCATTTTGACTACCGCGTTACGAAGCTTAAGCGCGTACGCATTATGAACGTTCCATTGGATATGCCTGTCGGCAAGTGGCGCTATTTGTCCAAAAAAGAGTTGCAGGAAATAGATCGACTTACGGCTGAGTCAGCGAAAGGGGAGTGATACAGGAATTGTTTTGAGTTGTGGGTTGGGAGTTTTGTGTTTGTAGGATTTTATTAAAAGTTTTGTCTAGCGAAACTTAAAAAGAATGTCATATCGAGCCGCGAAGCTGGCGAGATATCTTGACTTTTAGTAAAAAGGTCGACAAAGTCAAGATTCCTCCTCAGCTACGCGAGTCGGAATGACAGTTTTTATAAAAAACGAGCAAAAAATTATTCATTAGACAACTTCTGAATCAGCATTTTTTCTCACTATAGAAAGAACTCACAACCCTTAACCCAAAACACTCAACTAGCAGAATTAACATTGTAGAAAAATGGCTACCTCTCTCACAAAAAAGCTCGGCATCAAATCTGGTTATAGCATACTGCTGCATGATGAGCCTGTGCATTATTTTGAGCTGTTTGTGGACTTTCCCGAAGATGTTTTGGTACTGGATAAAATAGCGCCCGAAACCGCCGATTTTATCCACCTCTTTTTTACAACAAAAGAAGCAATGGTACGAGAAGTGCCTCGCTATAAAAAAGCCCTGAAAAAAGATGGCTTGATGTGGGTCAGTTGGCCCAAAGGTGCCTCCAAAATGGAAACTGATTTAAAACGCGAACCTGTTCGAGATTACCTGCTCGGCATTGGCCTGGTCGATGTGAAGGTCGCAGCCATTGATGAAGACTGGAGCGGGCTGAAGTTTGTGTATAGGGTGAAGGATCGGTGAGTAATGAAGAATGTACAATGTATAATGAGTTTTTTTATATTTTGAAGGATGAAAACGATTTCTCTACCAATACCTGATCACATAAACTTTAGCGAATTTGAACTAGCGATGATCATAGCCTCAAAGCTATATGAGCAAGGGCGCCTATCTCTTGGTCATGCTGCTGAGCTTGCAGGATTGAGCAAACAAGCATTTGTAGAAATATTGGGGAATTACGGTGTGTCCATATTTAATTACCCTGTTTCGGACATCAAAAATGACGTAGCAAATGCCTGAAGATTTCTGTATTAAATCGCTAATTGTTAATCGTTAATCCAGCATCACTAAAACACCCACGCCAAAAATCTCCACACGGCCCAAACGGTCAGTCCAAGGATTACGACAAGCATAAGGATGATGCCAAAGATGATTCCCCATCCGCTTCCCTGGTGCTCATTTTCATAATAATGCTCGCGGAGGAGTATGTAATTGCGGCGATTGGCGCGAAGCCTGAAGTCAAGAATATCCCCAATAAACGGGACCGATCCTGCTGCAAAATCAATGACGATATTGAAAATCATGCGCAATGCTAAAGCGCCGCTAGCGCCATGACGGGCCATGGCAACAACCATAAATGCAGACATGATTAGCGTGACGATATCGCCCGCAAAAGGTATCAATCCAAGGATTGGATCAAGACCGAATCGCGTAGAAAGAAAAGGTAGCTTAAATTTGCTGTCCAGAAGATTCGTAATTCGATCAATCCATTCCAATTCAGGAATATATTGAACTGCATCTTCTTCAGTTTCATTCGGCGGTATAGCGTCGATTTCATTCATGCTGCAAATGTACTATTTGCGTTTAAATGTTTTTTGTAGAGACGTTGTAATGCAACGTCTCTACAGCCGTAAAACCACCAATTAGTCCCCAATGGCAGAAATACAGCCTTTTCGCGCATGGCGATATAACAAAGAGCAGGTACCTGAACCTGATAAAGAGTTTGCGCCTTTATATGAAGTTGTAGGCAAAAAACAGCTTGAGGCTTTGTATGAAAGAACGAATAATACGATTCACCTTTCGATGCCACTGAGCCACCCGGCGGCTGCCAAACGTTTGCAAACCTGGAAGCAGGACCGTGTGCTCATTCAGGATCAGGCGCCTGCCATTTTTGTCTACTATCAGCAGTTTACGCTGTTTGGGGTATCGAAATCTTATATTCGAAAAGGTTTTTTGTGTTTGTTGAAATTGGAGGAGGAAGACATTGTTTTGCACGAAGGTGTCATCCCGCAGGCTGTGGCTGACAGGGCGCGTTTATTGGGGAGTCTCAAGATGCAGGTCGTGCCTACGCACGGACTGTATGAAGATGAAAACTTCGAACTTGAGCCGATCATGGATCGCTATATAAAAGAGCCGATGTACAGCTTTTTGGATCAGCAAGGTGCGATCAATAAAATTGCTCCCGTGACGGATGTCGCTGATATTGAGCGCATTAAGGCGCATCTCCAGCCTCGTAAAGTCTTCCTTGCGGATGGGCACCACCGTCTGGCCGGAAGCTTCGCCAACCGCAAGAAAGCAGCACGCGACAAAGCCTTTTCGCCAAATGATCCTGCTAATTTCCACTTCACCTATCTCAGCAATATCGCTGCCGACGACATTCGGATTTTGCCTACACACCGCATCTGGCAACCTGAGATTACACCTGATATCCCGAGCCTCCGCAATGCTTTTGAGCAGTGGTTTGACCTGACGGATGTTTCGCGTTCTCGTCAGCCTCTTTTTGATTTGGTAAAAGGGCAAACCAATACCTTTGGGTTAGCAAGTTTGGGCCGTCGTTGGCTTATGAAGCTTAAGCCTGGCCTTGACCCGCTTGACTTGGTCGACATTGATTTGCCAGAAGCTGTGAAAACGCTCGACTATACCGTGCTTCATTATCTGATCTTTGATCAGGTGCTGGGACTGCCTTATGAAGAACAGCGCTCGTCGCCTGAGATCGCGTACGAAAAGGACTATTCCGTTGCTTTGGATGCGGTGAATAAAGGGCGTGCTGCGCTTACGTTTATTACGCAGGAAGTGAGTACTTCCCAGTTTCTTGCGGTATGTGAGTCTGGTGCCAAAATGCCTCCTAAGTCCACTTACTTTTTCCCAAAAGTTAATTGTGGGATGGCGTTTGTTGAGGTATGATGAAAAAGTCTTTGCTGCTCGCTGTTTGATCCTCGCTCTTGAAAATTTAGAACCAAAAAATGAAATACCAATTAAGCAGAACGTGTGGCGATTGTGAGTACATCGATTTTTTTGACCTCACAAAGATTGAAGCTGCATTTGATTTGTATGACCATGCTGCAATATGGAAATCGCCATGTACCCAATGTGGTTCTGAAAAAGCTAACGCTTTGGGACTCAATAAACCTGACTTCGATAAAGCATTATTAGACCTTTGGGGAAATGATCCTAAGCTTTTTTTTATGAGTCAAGATGAAGACTTGCTGCTGGCGGAGATTGAATACTTACCGCTGCTACTACAGACAATTGATGAGGACAAATATCTAGAACACAAGATACATATTCTTGTTGGGGCGCTTTGCATTTTACTTTATGATCATACTGTAGCGCCTGAAGAATATACCGAACAGGAAAATAAGGAACGTGAAGAAATCGCTCAGAAGGTCAGGCCAGAACTGATTAAAAGGAAAAGAAAAATAATCGAGGCAAGTGCTTGGATCGGGGATTATGTAAAAAAGGTGGTTTTTCCACAAATTGGGATCAGGACTTTGATGAAGTAACTGACCTTTTGAAAGAGTTCTATCACAAACAGAAGAAAATGTATTGGCTGCTTGCTGTTTGATCTTAAAATCGAGGCCTTAGACTCAATGTATTTTTACCTAGAACTTTGTGCTTTAGACCTAGAGCTTCAAATTTTAGGTTCGAGGCTTTAGGCTCGAAGCTCTAAGTGTCTTTTTTACCTAGAGCCTTGTGCTTTAGACCTAGAACTTCAAATTTTAGGTTCGAGGCTTTAGGCTCGAAGCTCTAAGTGTCTTTTTTACCTAGAACCTTATGCTTTAGACCTAGAACTTCAAGTTTCAGGTTCGAGGCTTTAGGCTCGAAGCTCTAAGTGTCTTTTTTACCTAGAACCTTGTGCTTTAGACCTAGAACTTTAAATTTTAGGTTCGAGGCCTTAGGCTCGAAGCTTGAGGACTTTTTTAACCCTCCACCGTAATGCCCAACTTGCTTGCAACATCTGCACGCAACTGATTGAGGTAACTTAGCATTTCAAAAAGCTCATCCTCATTTTCCTCAGTCATGGTTTGCATAGAGGTACGAAGCTCCTCAAGTAGTTTATTCACTTTTCTTCGCTGGTAGTGATAAAGGGCCGAGCGAACGCTCCGGTCTATATCAGCGTCAAGGTCAGGAACACGCACGCCTTTGTTTGCCCAGTTTTCACTTGGAACATGCGCAGGTAACAGCAGCTTAGATACCAGACCAGAGATCGCACTGTCCTCATGATTGAGGTAATTGTGAAGATTGATACTTCCGGTTTCGCGATGCGATTCGATCAATGCCAGTTTGAGGCGCTCGTAGATTTTATTTTCAAAAGGAAGTTCGGCTAGTTCGCGGGCAAAAAAAGCGAGCAAGGCTTCTTGCGGATGGACAGTTTCCAGGTTTTCAGACTCGCCCTGATCTTCCAGCATATCAGCAGCTACCTGCTTATCATGATGATTGATGATAACGCGCAATAGTTCTGCCTCCTGGTGAGCAAGGTCGAGTGTTTCGAAGCCGCCCAGTTCGCGTACTTCTCCACTATAATCTAAACCAGGGTTTTCAGAAGGTTGCTGCTCCTGTTGCTGGTCAAGACTCTTGGCGCGACGCGCTTCGCGGTGCTGCATTCGTGCGAGGTCCTTCACCGCATCCTCCACAGCTCTTGCTATCAAACTTTCGCTCAGACCTAGCTTCGTCGCAAGGTGTTGAATATGCAACTGGCGATTCAGGAGATCAGGAATATTGCCGAGTGTTGACGCCATCGTGCGCACCATCGAGGCCTGTTGGCCCGGATCGCTCAGGTCATGCTGATTGCTTAATACTTCATATTGAAAGTCGATAAAGCCAAAGCTTTTCTCCTCAACCGTTTGTTCAAAAACCTTCGCTCCATGTTCCTGTACAAAAGAGTCCGGATCATGACCGTCAGGCAGCACTAGCACCCGCGCATTCATCCCTTCTTGCAGCAAAATGTCGATTCCGCGCATCGCAGCTTTTACGCCAGCA
>JBGCFB010000205.1:0-5052 GCA_045106685.1 Bacteroidia bacterium
AGAAAGCTTCAAAAACGTCCTGATTCGTCGAAATCTGCTGTTTCAGCACTTCTACAGGGCTAAAATCCTTTTTTCATTTTTTGGGCTGCGATACTTTTGCCTCCGCAAATAAAAATCAACGCAAACCAAAAAAACCATGAAGAAGAACTGTATTATTTTTTTACTACTTATCGCCGCGATACACCTCCGCGCCCAACAGCAGAATGATGAATCTCCCTTCTCAAATAAAGCTGCATTAAAAGTCGGGTACTATGGAAATGTACAATTTGATAACGGCCTTAATCTCGGTGCTGAATATGCCTGGAACCAAAAACAAAAGGTAAAACAAAAAAGGAAAGGAAAAAGGGTCATTATCCGCCAATTTTTAGTCCACGGAAGCTTGGGTTATTCCACCAACTTCACTACCAAAAATGACAATGCCGTATCCGGCTTTTCCGGGCTTATATGGAGGCGGACCAATCACAAAAGATGGCAGCTCAATGTGGAGCTAAACCCCTTGGGCTTTTATCGCTCTATGCTACCTGAGACCTTCGAAGTGGAAGGCGATGGTGTTTCCAACGTCGGATTGCCAGGACGAATCTTCTACTCGCCGTCTATTGCAGGCGGAATAGGAAGGATGGGTAAGGGAAAAGGGCTTTCGGGCTGGTACCTGAACGCGCAATATACGTTTTGGACCTCTTTTAATTCAAGCACATTGCCGGTCTTTTCGCTACAATTTGGCCATCGGTTTCACTTTAACTAGCAATAACGATGAATCATATTCTTTCAAAAATGACAGATGCTAAGCGCTCTAATTTCGCTGCTGGTCTAGTGCTCATTATGTGTTTGGCCATCTCCATATCTACCGGTTGTAAAAATGATGATGAGCCTCCTATTCCTGTTGGTGATATATCAGAAGAGATAAAATCGCTCATCTATTTCAAAGGAGATGAGCGAGCTTCCAAAGTCTTAATCAATGCACAAGGTGGCCCTGACACATCGATCAGTACAGATGAAGTCGATTTAATCGATAACTATTTTGATACTGACGATCTTTTGCTTGTGAATGTACATCAGGCCCAAACACTTGACTCTAACATCGTAACAAGCAACGATATAACCTTAGAGCAAGCGGTTAATTTTAACGCTGCAAGTATTAATACACTGGCTCAAGTCATTGATTATTTTAAGCAGCAGGGCAGAACGGTTTATGTGTTAGGAGCTTCATTTGGCGCTTTTGTAACGCAAGAACTTATTGCGCAAAAAGGCATCGATGTAGCCGATAAATATCTCATTATGATCGGGAGATTAGACATAAACGACGTTATGTGGCAAGGTCTGGTTGAAGGCAAATACGGCTATTTTGATAACGGCATAACTCCCATCGTAAACCCAACCCCTGCCGAAGGTCTTACTGATCGAAATCTAGGGAGAATAGCTGCTGGATTAGGAATGAATAACTATACACAACGATTAAGTTCGATTGAAGACTTATCCGATTTAACCTATGTGTATGGCGCTACAGATCAATTTGTAGGTAGTCTGACTACCGAAGAAGTAAGGTTCCTAGAATCAAGAAATGCCAATATCATCAGGGGAAGTGGCGGTCATGATGATACTTTTCTAGACTTTATTGGCCAAGGTCTTTTTGAGGCCTTTGGAATACGATAACAACCTGTGTAATCAAATAGCATAAAGGCACTCAATAATGTTTTTCTGCTTATCAGTGCTTGAAACCTTCAAGCACCCAAACAAACAATTTCAAAAAATCATGCAAAACATATTTTCAAATAAACTAACAATCATCGCCATCGCACTATTGGCTTTAATCATATCCTCTTGTTCCAAAGAAGAGATAAACCTCAATGAGCTCGATGAAACCATCTACGTGAGGCATAAAAATGCCGATATGCCTGCTTATATCCATGGCAATGCTTCAGAAAAGGTATTCCTGATCATACTACACGGAGGTCCTGGTGGAACAGGATTATCGTATAGAGTGAATGCCATTAGAAACGAAGTCGAAAAAAATAACGCTGTTGTATATTTCGACCAGAGAGGATCAGGAAATGCGCAAGGGCAGTATTCCGAAGAAGATATCAGTATTGACCTCATGGCTGAGGATGTGCTGGCTTTGGCCAAGGTGATAAGGACGAAGTTCGGCGACGATTCGAAATTGTTTTTAATGGGACATAGCTGGGGAGGCACCTTGGGGCCAGCGGTTTTATTGAAAAATCAGGACGAATTTTTGGGATGGATTGATCTGGATGGAGCGCATAACCACGCAGATTTTTTCGATGAGTACAGAGCTGTTTTAACGACGAGTGCGAATGAGCAGATAGCCTTAGGAAACAGTGTTGACTATTGGCAAAATGTACTAGATCAAGTGCAAGAAATCGGCCCCACGAATAATACAATTAATCAACTACGACTCAATAGCATCACCAATACGACAGCTCCTATTCTGATTGAAGACAACATCATTAATGAGTATAGACGCGATTTCGGTAATGACCATCCAAAAGAAGGCCTTAACAAACTTCTCTGGAACCAAAGATTAATCGGCAACATTCTTGATTTTCAAAAAGGACTTGGGCAGGTGTCATTTAAGGATAGCTTGCCTAAGATCACCATCCCGTCATTAGTGTTATGGGGAAAACATGATTATGCCGTCCCACTTGTATTTGCTCACGAGGCTTATGATAATTTAGGTTCCAGTGATAAAGAACTATTCATTTTCGAGCGATCGGGACACTGCCCTCATCTTTCTGAACCTGATCTCCTTGGAGACAAGCTTATCGAATTTATCAATAAGCATAAATAAACCCTTTTAGAATCTTTCAACCTATTCATGCTGACAGAGATGGTACACGTGTACCATCTCCCAGCATAACTATATACATCATGAAATTTAATACCCTATACCTTTGGGCATTTTCTTTTCTCGCGCTAAGCTCCTGCAATACCATGAGCCTGGAAGATGACGGAAACGTAGTTCCTCTAACCGTATTAGAAGATATCACGTTACCATCTATCCATGTAAACGGTGTGCTCCTGCATTCCGAAACCTACGGAAACCCAACCGACCCCATGTTAGTGATAATTCACGGTGGGCCAGGCGGCGATTACCAAGGATTACTCAACTTTAAACAACTTGTAGACGACGGTATGTTTGTGGTCTTCTACGACCAAAGAGGATCAGGTTTGTCAGAGCGTATTGGCAAAGACGGCTACTCGGAAGTACAAGTATTTATCGATGAACTAGGCGGTGTCATTAACTATTACCGAAACACCCCATCACAAAAAGTAATATTGGCTGGCCACTCCTGGGGAGCGATGCTGGCAACTGCTTATATCAATCAACATCCTACAGAAATAACCGGAGTCATCCTTGCTGAACCAGGCGGATTTACCTGGGAACAAACCGAAGCCTATGTGACACGTTCACGTGCCTTGAATTTGTTGTCAGAGACTACCAACGATTTTGTGTATCAAGACCAATTTATTACTGGGAGCGATCACAATACATTGGATTATAAAATGGCGCTTTCTGCGGCTGGGAATGTTCACACGGGTGATCCTCAAGCAGCGCCTTTTTGGCGATTTGGTGCAGTTTGCAATATTGCCTCTATCGAACTAGCTAGGAACAACCCTGAGCAAGTAGACTTTACAGCAAACCTAAGTGCATACACAACCAAAGTGCTGTTTGCTTATAGCGAGCTAAACACGGCTTATGGCCTTGATCACGCGACGGATGTTTCTTCTGCATTAACCCATGTAGACTTGGTCAAAATAGAAGGTTGCGGACACGAAATACCGCATTATGGCTGGAGCAATTTCTACCCACTCATTCAAACTTATTTAACCGAAATTCTCTAGGAAAATGAAATACCTAATCATACTGGTTACCATGTGTAACCTGAGCATTTCTTATGCTCAAAATATCAATTGGAATGCCTTAGACACTACCCAAACCTCGATTACATATCTAAACGTGGGCTACGATTATGGGGCTTCCGTCCAGCTCGGCCATGCACGCCAAATCAGGTTATTTAAACCGCTATTGCTAAGTTCAGATTATTCAATTCCGATGGGAGGCGATATCACAGACGATTTCAAAATTAGAATTGGTGGGCAAATGCCAGTGTATAACATTCAGAATTTCCATTTCACAGTAAAGCTACAAGGTGTATTCCGACATCATCAAACCGACTTCGTCCGGATGGCAAGTTTTGGCTATGAAACGTCTGCAATTGTTGGCTTTTACAAAGCAAAATGGCATCTGGCGGGAGAATTCGGCTTCGACAAGGCTGCCGTGACGTATTTAAATCACGCTGACTTTATGCAAGAGATGCATCCAGCAATACAAGATGGATGGTACAAAAGCACTGGAGGAAACTTCTTCTATGGAATTCAAGCTAGCAGGAAAATGGGTGACAATGTGGACATCAATTTGCGCATGGGAGCAACCAATGCACGCTCAAGCGATGAAGATGCTTTGCTTCCTTTCTATTTTCAAATAGGGCTGGTTTTTCGCTCTTTATCAAAATGCTCTAACTGAATAATGAAATAGATGACACTGTCCAAAGCGTATTGAGCCTGATCGTTTTGGAAACAAGACCATTGAGTTTTATCAAAAAAGATAAATAGCTTCTCTATTCATTTTCTGGCGTTTTCCGCTGTTTCATATGTCCAGGTATGAAACAGCGGAAATACCGATATTCATTGCATGTGGTCTAGAAATATGCAGTCTATTGTGTATCTATGGGTATCGAATTAAGAGTTTGCCTAACGAATAAATTCAGTCCGTTTTTATTTTAAAAACTGTCATTCCGGCTCGCGTAGCTGAGGAGGAATCTTGACTTTGTCGACCTTTATACTGAAAGTCAAGATCTCTTCCTTCGACAAGCTCAGGATAAACTGCTTCGCGGCTGCTTATGACAAGTTTTGTATTTTGTTGATTATCAGCTAAGTAAAGGTGTTTCCAATTCTTAAAACTTGCTGCCAAAGGTAGCAGCGCTTCAGAGAAGCGCCAGGTTGGTAGAACTCGAACACACCTGTGTTTCCGCTCCG
>JBGCFB010000206.1:0-5668 GCA_045106685.1 Bacteroidia bacterium
CGTGTGCTCTTCCGATCTGATTGGCAAGCTGCCTACCAAGCTCAAACACTTGCTGTCGTTTCTCTGGAGAGCATGCGAAATCAAGTAGCACCTGATAGCCGAATTATCCTTACCCGTGCAGGCCGTAAAACGTATGAACAGGCGATCTCACTAGCTTTTGAAATGGCGGAGGAATTGAATGAAGACTCCCTTTTTGAAAAAGCTTTTACTTGGACAGAAGCAGCTAAGTCGTTTGAGTTCCGAATGAACCTTGAGGATGCGCAAGCAACTATCCAGGCAGGAGCGTCTGATTCCCTTACCCGGAAAGGAAGAGCACTTAAATTAGCCAGAAACTACTACCAAAATAAACTAAAGTCGCTTCAGTTGAATCCTCTGAAGGACTCAGCTCATATTGCTGAAACAGAAAAAAAACTGCTGACATCCCAACAATCCCTAAGAAACTGGGAAGAAAATATGAAGGATAATATTCCTTTAGAATTATATAATAACCAGCCAGAATCCCTCACCGCCTCCCAGGTCAGTCAGAATCTCCAACCCTCCGAAGCCCTTCTCAGCTTCTTCTACGGCGACAGCGCGGTGTACGCATTTCTGGTGAAGCCTGACGGCTTGCAGGCCCGGCGGATCGGGAGTCGAATGGAGATGGACGAGCTATTGCGCCCGCTTTTGGATAATCTCGCTAAGCCAGGTTCGCTTGAAGATTTTCTTGTGCCTTCGCGAGCAACATATCAGACGACATTTGAGGACTTTGACGTGGAGGGAATTGCAAGCTTTATGATTTGTCCAGACGGCCTTTTGGGTTATTTGCCTTTTAGCTGTTTAGTGACTGAGGAGACTTCTTCTGAGTCAGCAACTTCCAGTCAGATATTTAGAGGCTTGCCCTATTTTCAAAATAAGTACGCAAGTCGATATGCCTATGCAGCCGCCTTGCACTTCTCTGAACCCAAAACTAAGGGTAAGCATCGTCTGATGGCCTTTGCTCCCTCCTATTCTGGCGTGCTAAAACTCGCCTTCAATCTGCCTCAGGCTGAGGTGGTTGCAAACCTCTGGGATGGTCAGATCGTGCGTGCCGATGAGGCTCAGGAAAGTCGCTTTCGCGAGATGATGAACGACTATGAGATCATTCACCTGGCTCAGCATGCTGAGGCAAACACCGAACAGCCTTTGGCCTCACGCTTGCTTTTTAGCGAATCAAATGAAACGGCTCCTGAAAAAGACGGCTACCTTCATGCGTATGAAATCTATGCCCTCAATATTCCTGCTCAGCTGGTGGTGCTTTCTTCCTGCGAAAGTGGCTATGGCCCACTCGCCAAGGGCGAAGGTGTCATGAGTCTGGCGCGTGCCTTTAGGGCCGCAGGCGCGCAAAGCGTACTCAACACCAACTGGAAGGTGGATGGCCGGGTTGGACTAGAATTGATGGAAACATTCTATTCGCAGTTGTTGGAGAAAATGCCACCAAGCCAAGCGCTTGCTCATGCACAACGCACTTTCCTTGCGTCAGCCGCTCCGGAATTGGTGCATCCACATTATTGGGCGGCGTTTACGCTGGTGGGCAGCGATGCTCCTGTGCAAAAGCCCAGCTCTAGTATGATTTATTGGATCATAGGGCTTGTTGCGTTGGCTGGTGGAGTTGCCTATTGGAGGTTTGCTTCGAGTAGATAGCCTTCGAGTACATGAGATCAGAATTCAGAGTAGAAAGTTCAGAAGTGAAGAAAATCTCAATTTTTAACTTTCTACTCTGTACTCATGCCTTTCCAATGTACTCATGCCTTTCCAAAAAAAAAGTCCCCTCAAGCGCCCTTGAGGGGATCACAGACCGGGCGGTCTGCTCATAAAGAACACACTGAATCTTTGGGAGTAGCAGGTTAATTCATGGGTGGTGGGTGTTGCGACTCAGTGTGTGGCTGCCTTTGCTAGCGCAGCCTCATATCGTTAGACGGAGAAAGTTGATTTTGATCAACAGTATTTTGACACTTTTTTGATATTTCTTTTATTTTTCTTCAAAAACTTCTGCCTTCAACTCATCGAAATACGTCGTTTTATGCCCGTCAGCGTTCCAGAGGATGATTTCTACGGCATCGACTTTTTCTTCAGGAATTTGAGAATCGACGAATAATGATCGCGTTTGGCCGTCGTGCATAAAGCGATGAAGACGAATTGAGCTTCTGTTCACCTCCTCACCGTTTTGAGTATAGACTACAATAAGCTGCGGCATCATCCAGAAATTCCACTCTTTTTGAGGTATGCTAAATGTGCCGGAAACGCGAAGCCATTTTCCTGGTTCGTTTTGAATAGGGAAAATATACTTGGGAGAATATTGGTGATCTTTATCAAGTCGCATCGAGCGAGTTCCTTGTATGATTGGTCCATCTGTAAAGGCGGTACTATCCTGCTCAAAATCGTTCTCATAAACCGTAGTGATATTCGCTCGTTCACCTTCAAAGATCTGGTCAGTATCGAGGAGCTTTCGCGTATCTTCAGGAGCTTCCCAGCGACCGATTACTCGCTGGTAATACGGTTTGGTCATATTTCCCACATCGAGCAAGCTTCCTGTATGGGCATGAAAGGTCCACCAAATATTGAGATAAGCACACACCGCAAAGGCTGCTAGAAAAGCGTATCGTAAGATTTTTTTAGTATCAATCCATTCTAATAAAGCCAAAAAAGGAAAGGCCATAATCGGATAGTACTGAATCATCGCGCGCCCACCATACCACCAGATATCCCAGGCTGAGGTTACGTAGTAACTGAAGGCCATCAGGATAACAACAGGCAGAATTTGAATTTTTCGTTTGACCAAAAAAACAAGTCCCAAATAGCTAAAAATCATCATTGGGGTATAGATCAGCCAGCCTGAACGATAGTGGAAAGCATATTCTATAAGGTGCGGATTCTCCCATGAAATATGCTGATCCTGATACGCATAGATGAAAAATTCACCCGTGACATGCTTCCAGTAAAGGAGTTGGATAAGGCCAACCAATCCACAGAATAAGCCGGCAAGGAGATAGTGCATCTTGTGCTGCCAGACAAACTGAAAACGTTCCTTAATATCAGCAATGCTAAAGCGGTTCAATCCCCATGCGGCAGGAATAATCGCCGCCATAAGTTCGGTTGGCCGTGTGAGGCCCATAATGCCCAGGGTCAGGCCTATCAAGGCAGCTGTGCGGAAGGCAGGCTTGGCATAATAGCGATGCGAAAGCCACATCAGAATCGCGTACCAACTAAACAGCCAGTTGTGGGTGAGCGCAGTATCGATGGCCGCATAGTTGAGGTAATTGGTACCAATAACGTAGAGCAGAATCAACCATGCGACAGCTTTGTCAGAAAAATACTCGACCAGCACTTTTCGCAGAAACCACAAACCGACAAAGCAAAAGAGCAGGCTACCAAACTGAATAGCAAACTGGTAAGGTCTGGAGAAGCCGTCGGCTGGATACCCAAGGGTAGGCGCAAGCGCATGCGCCGCAAAGAAAAAGGGCATATACTGAACCGCCATACCCGCAGGATATTTGAGAACACGCTTGCCGCTTTTTTCATGATAAAAAGACTGGAGATCATGCGTCGTTGGCACATATTTCCCACGCACCTCATCACCCCATTTTAGCTCCTTTACATCATCATAAATAAATACCGCTGGCAGGTACCAATAATAACCGGACACATCCCAGCTGATCGTCGCTTCAACGGTTTCCTTTTGCCATTTTGGGTAGTACCAAAATGAGGCTGCAGCCAAGATTACGTAAGCGGCAATTAAGGCGATTTTAGAGGAAGAGAAATTAGTCATTATTCATTAAAAATTATTCGCCACTCATTATTTAGGGTGTGTCATTCCTTCCCCAAGTTGTGGTTTCGGCTCCGCCATCGCAGCCGCCCAAACTCCGTACCCTGAGCGGAGTCGAAGGGTACAATGCCAAAGGCAAAATCCGCCCGCCCTGTGGCTTCGGCTCCGCTCAGCCACCGCGGGGAAACGATGAATGATCAATGACCTCATGATAAATTACTAATGAACAGAAGCCATTAATTGCGCACATAGAATCGCGCCATAGGTGCCTAAAGCGTAGCCTAGCACGGCAAGCACCACACCGACCGGTGCAAGCACAGGACTAAACGCAGACGCTACGACAGGCGCTGAAGCTGCTCCACCGACATTGGCCTGGCTGCCCACAGCGACGAAAAAGAAAGGCGCTTTGATAAGTTTTGCCACAAGTAAAAGCGTCACAATATGAACCAACATCCACAGTGCGCCGATCAAAAATAAGCCAGGGCTATTGATCGCATCGAGGATGTTCATTTTCATGCCGATCGTTGCAATGAGGATATAGATAAACACGGTTCCGATCTTGGACGCTCCTGCACCTTCCAGCTTGCGCAACGGCGTAAGCGCGAGCAGCAAGCCTAAGGTCGTCGCAATCACCACGATCCAGAAAAAGCCTTTGGTAAGGGAATGCAGGTTCATTTCTGCCAGAGCAGGCGCTCGTTCCACCATCCAGGGCGTGATATTATCCGCGCCAAAATGCGAAAGTGCTACTGCCCCAAAGCCGACGGCTCCCATCAACATAAAGTCAGTTGCGGAAGGCACACGGGCGACTTTCTTTTGGAAGGCCATTACACGCTCTTTGAGTGATTCGATTGCAGATGCATCTGCCTTGAGCCAGCGGTCAATTCGCACGGCCTGCCCTGCTCCAATAAGCAAGAAAGCCATCCATACATTGCCCACTAAAATATCAACTACAATGGTCGAAGCAAACAGGGTTTCCTGCACTTCAAAAATCTCTTTCATCGCGGTTTGGTTCGCGCCACCGCCGATCCATGATCCTGCAATCGTAGCGAGCCCTTCCCATAGTTCACTATCGCCAATGGCGGTTTCGAGCAATTCTGGCTGAAAACGTGTGACTGCCCACAGGGCGATAGGACCGCCGATCACGATACCGATCGTTGCTGTCAGGAACATTATCAGTGCCTTTGGGCCTAATTTGACAAGACCTGTATAATCGACACTCAAGGTCAGGAGCACCAGTGAGGCGGGCAACAGATAGCGCGAGGCCATCGGATTATATAAACTGGAGAACTCACCGTGAATAAGATTCAGCGGCCAGTTGAGAATCGCTGGGATAAAGTAGCAGAGCAACAGCGCAGGCACAAAGGTGTAGAGCCTTTTCCAGAAGGTCGTCTGTAAGCTAGAGGTCCAGAAGACAAGACCGAGGACCAGCATCAGGATACCAAATACGACGGCGTCATTAGTAATAATGGGGGCGAGCTGAACCGCGGATTTCATCACGGCTCGGTCGGTGCTGCCATTAGGGTAGCCCGCGACCAGTTTAACTGTGTATTTGCCTACGCGTGTGTACGTATGGCTAGGATTTTCTTCGAGGCTTTTGCTGCCATCGCCGAAGTCCCAGGCGAAGCTTGTCGCGCCAGGCGCATTGGCCTGAAACTGAGCCTGAATATCGTTAGGGTAGCGTCCTTTATTATTGTCAATATCGAAGGTGACCGCTTCGGCGATTCCTAATCGTAGAATATGCTGAAGCGTGTCTTTGCTGCCGTCATTATGGGTGGTTTGGAGCCAAACGGAGTAGATTCCTGGATCGGCGTAGCGCGCGTTGCTGCGCGCTTGCGTGGCACTATCGCCATTCCCAAATCGCCATTTCCAGGCGGCTGCGTCTATATT
>JBGCFB010000207.1:0-11559 GCA_045106685.1 Bacteroidia bacterium
CCTTGTGGACCTGCAATACCTTGCGGGCCTTGTGCTCCGTCGGCACCATCAGCACCGTCGTTTCCATCGGTACCAGCTGCTCCGTCATTTCCTGCTGGGCCTTGTGGTCCTGCAAGACCTTGTGGTCCTTGTGCTCCGTCGTTTCCGTCATTTCCATCTGCTCCGTCATTTCCTGCCGGACCTTGCACACCTGGGACACCTTGTGGGCCTTGGGCGCCGTCATTTCCATCGGCTCCATCATTTCCTGCTGGGCCTTGCGGACCTGCGGGTCCTTGTTGGCCATCAAGTAATGAAAAACTTCCACCTCCATTAGATAAGGTAATTGTGTTGTTTGTTTGGGTTAGGCTTTGTAGCTCGTTGTTTGGGTCTGCGTCTGCATCCGTAGCGGAAATTTCTTTCCAGCCATTTGTGCCGGGTTTAGCATTTCCGTTCTGGTACCAGAAGCTATTTGTCGTGATGTCAAACACCATTAGACCGATAGCCGGATCTGAGATGTTGGTTCTTTCAGTGGAAGTCATCCGGGGAATTAGAACCCCTTTGGTAGTAGATTTTACATCTAGTATGGCACTGGAGTCAGGGTTTGTTCCTGTCTCATTAATCCCTACAGATTGAGCAAAGGAAACCGAAGAGAAAACAAGCATCACTATAAATAGGATGCTTGCTTTTCTTAAGCAGTGTTGGTAGAGAGAGATGTGAGTATGCATCATAGTTGGGTTTTGTTGTTAAGGAAAACCAGAGGTCTGTTTTTCACTTTTAACAAAAGTATTTGCCCAACCTGACTATGGCCTTCATTTATGTTGCATTTATCTGGACGAATGCTGCAAAGTGGCCATTAATCGGCTAGCACTATAGTTGCATTAATGCGAAACGCTTTTGTAAATTATTGATAATCAGTATTTTATGAGTTTGTTGTATGATTGACTCTTTGAGGAAAGTAGTTTGTTGTATTGGAGCTTGTTTTAGGCTTTTGAAAAAGTGTGGACCAACAAATAACCCCCGCAAACCATGTTTGCGGGGGTTATTTGTATTACTTATTAACAGGAATTTACAACCTCGCCAACTGCTCCTTCAGCACTTCAAGCTTCGCCAGGGCGGAGGCTTCTTTCTTGCGCTCGCTGGCGACTACTTGGTCTGGGGCATTTTGTACAAAACGCTCATTGCCGAGTTTCTTGCGCACGATGTTGAGGAAGCCTTCCTGATACTTGATCTCTTCTTCGATCTTGGTGCGCTCAGCGTCGCTATCGACTGCGGCGGCAGGAACGAATAATTCATGCGTCCCAATGCGGAATGAACCTGCACCCGCAATCGCCTCATCGGTGAAGCTGATATTAGCATTGAGGAACTTCGTCAATACCGGCATGATGCCGTCAAAGGCAGTCTGGTCAGCCGTCTTGATATGAATATCGATGCTTTCTTTTGGCGAAAGACTATTCTGCTGGCGGAACTTACGCCCCTCGGTCGTCATCTCCTGCGCCAGCGCAAAGCGCTTCAACAAGTTCTGATCAGCTTCGCCCGGACGCGGCATATCGCTCACGCAGATGAAGTCCTTTTCGTCGCGTTCGCTCATGCGCTGATAAATCTCCTCTGTGAGGAACGGCATAAACGGATGCAATAACTTCATCAAACGCTCCAACAATCCTTTGGTCGCTTCTAATGTCTCCGCAGAGATCGGCTCGCCAAATGGCGGTTTTACCATTTCAAGATACCAACCAGAGAAGTCGTCCCAAATAAGCTTATACAAAGTCATAAGCGCATCGCTCAGACGGAATTTATCATATTGATCTTCCAGGATATGGCCCGCTTCGTCGATGCGTGATTCCATCCATTTGATGGCGAGATGATCAAGTTCGGTTGCGCCGTTATCATGCGTTTCCCAGCCCATTACGAGACGGAAAGCATTCCATACTTTATTGGCGTAGTTACGACCTTGCTCTACCAAACCTTCATCAAACAAAAGGTCGTTACCGGCAGGTGAACTCAGCATCATGCCCACGCGCACACCATCCGCACCAAAGTCGTGGATCAGGTCGAGCGGGTTGGGTGAATTACCCAATGACTTGGACATCTTGCGGCGCTGCTTGTCGCGCACGATTCCGGTGAGATACACATTCTTAAATGGTATCTCATTGCGATATTCTTTACCCGCAATGATCATGCGCGCCACCCAGAAAAAGAGGATTTCGGGAGCGGTTACGAGGTCATTGGTCGGATAGTAATAATTGATTTCTTCGTTGTCGGGATCGCTAAGACCTTTGAATACCGAAATCGGCCAAAGCCAGCTCGATGCCCAAGTGTCAAGGACGTCCTCATCCTGATGCAAGTCGTTCATTGTCAGGCTACTATCGCCTGTTTTTGTGATGGCGAGCTGCAACGCTTCCTCCGGCGTTTCAGCAACAACATAGCTGTCCTGATCACCTTTAATAAAGTAAGCTGGAATCTGGTGACCCCACCACAATTGACGGCTCAAGCACCAGTCGCGAACGTTCTCCATCCAGTGACGATAGGTATTGGTGAATTTCTCTGGAATCAGATTCACTTCACCGTTTACAACCGCATCAAGCGCAGGCTTGGATACTTCGTCCATCTTGAGGAACCACTGCAACGAAAGGCGCGGCTCGATCACGGCGTCGGTACGCTCAGAGTGACCGATGCTGTTGCGGTAATCCTCCGTTTCGACGAGATTGCCAGAGGCTTCCAGGTCTTTGGAGATCTGCTTACGCACGGCAAAGCGGTCTTCGCCAATATAGAGCTGAGCAGCCTCGCTCAACGTGCCATCCTCGTTGAGAATGTCGATGGTTTCCAGCTTGTGGCGCTTGCCGATTTCGTAGTCATTCGTATCGTGGGCAGGTGTTACTTTAAGCGCACCTGTACCAAATTCGCGATCTACATAATCATCAGCGATAATAGGAATAGCGCGATTCAACAAAGGAACCAACGCCTTTTTTCCTACCAAATCAGTATAGCGTTCGTCCTCAGGATGAACAGAAATAGCGGTGTCACCCAGGATCGTTTCTGGACGTGTCGTCGCGATGGTGATCCACTTATCCGTGCCTTCAACGGCGTAACGGATATGGTAGAGCTTGCCGTTTTTTTCTTTATAAATAACCTCTTCATCTGAAACCGCCGTGCGTGCAATAACATCCCAGTTGACCATGCGCAGACCACGATAGATGTAGCCCTTGTTGTACATATCAACGAAGGTCATGATGACCTCTTTGCTGTAATGCGGGTCCATGGTGAAAGAGGTGCGGTCCCAGTCACAGCTAGCGCCGAGCTTGCGGAGCTGCTGGAGGATGATACCGCCGTATTTTTCTTTCCATTCAAAAGCGTGTTCCAGGAATTTCTCACGACCGATTTCGCGCTTATTGATGCCCTGCTCACGCAGTAGGCGAACAACCTTCGCCTCGGTGGCGATAGACGCGTGATCCGTTCCGGGTACCCAGCAGGCGTTGAAGCCCAGCATACGCTTACGGCGAATCAACACATCCTGGATGGTGTTATTCAGCATGTGGCCCATGTGCAAGACACCCGTGACATTCGGTGGAGGGATGACAATCGTGTACGGCTCGCGCTCATCAGGCGTGGAATGGAAGAGCTTATGCTCCATCCAGGCGTCGTACCATTTATCCTCTACTTCGATCGGATTGTACTGTGCGGGTATTTCGTGGTTTTGGGCCATTTGCTTATAGAATTTTAAAACAGATGGCGAATTTACGGGTTTTTTATACGATTCTATTCCTTAATTCTCTTTCATCTATTCCTTTTGGCTGATTGAAGTCGATTCGGAACCTTGGTATCAGATTAATCAAGCTTTTCCTGATGTAAAGTTCGTCTACAGTTAGCAGTGTTTCCGGTATTGATATTAGATCGTATTTCGCTGTTTTTACTACCCTATGTACATCTTGATAATCAAACCCTATTAATCCTTGTTGAGCATATTCCATCCAGTCGATGAATATCCCTTTCTCTCTGGTTTTCAAGATTGGTTTGAATCTGAAAGGTAAATTTTCAATTTCCGAAAGGAGTTCAATGTAATTTAGCCTTGATGCTTTTACCTGTTCAGGGATATAGCCTGGACCTGCACTTGAAAATACACCTAAAAGCCCATTTTGGTCAATACCAAACCAGTCCAGTTCTAAATAGTTACCACCAAGTATCACGGAATTTTTCCAGCTTTCTTCAGAAATCATGTCTTTATATTATTCTACCCATATAACTGGTCGCCTCATAGCTACAAATCTCATCGAAGCTTCCATTTTTCACAAAAAGATTTGGGCCATGATGAAATTTGAAGACTCGGTATAAAAAAAAGTCTCTAGATTTTTTCTGACTAAAAGTTAATTCGTTTTTAGAGAAATAGAACGGTGTCAATTCGCCGAGCTTGGTCGTTTTGACTTCAATAAAACGATCCTTGCCATTTTCGTTTTTTGATAAAATATCAAAGCCTGCACCATCGCCTTGATCCTTTGAAATCCATTCGATACTTTCTGCCAGATTTTCTTTACCTGCCGAAATTAGTCTCCACTTTTCATATTCCATCACTAACTCCTCACCCTGCATCCCAAGCTTTCGGTTGCTTTGTTCGATTTCTAAATAATTAGGCTTTCTAAGCCTTCCTGTGTATTCAGCTTTTGGCTCTTCCAGAATGATGCTTTGAGGAGGCTCAACAAGTAGTTTTGAGTACTCGATTTTTGAACTGGTAGTTGATGTAGCTTCTGTTGAAAATTGCGTGAATAGACCATCCAGGTCTTTTTCATCCACTAAAAAATCAAGCACGCTTTCTTCTAATAGTGTCTGGTAATTTGGCAATGGCTTATACCCGATGATATATGGCATTTTGTACTTCAACAGTACCGCGCTAATATTCTGATGCTTAAACTCAATAGAGCCTTCGTTACGATTATTCAACTTGGGGAGAAGTGCTCTTCTGAATTCAGATTTTTTATATGGCCGACCTGTTATTTCCAAACGTAGCATTTGAAAATAATCTTCTAGAATAAGCTTAATCTCGTGTTTTGTCCAATTTGCTGCCATGCGGTAGCTGATCAATTACAATATCGGATACTCATATTAACTCGCCAAATAAATTTATCATTCCAACACTGTTTCAAGTACATCCTTCCTAGTCCAGCATCTCCTCATAAATCGGCTTTAGAAAGCTCTTAAGCCCTGCGGGACTTCCTTAAGAAGCTATGCTGGATTTCGGTATATGTGTAGGATTTTGCAGCGTAATCCAGCACAGTAGCCTGTCGGTGGTAGGACGGACTGCCCCCGCTGAGCTGGATTTAGGGTAGGTTGGGTAGTTCAGTATGACATCTAGCTTATCTGCACAACTTCCTTCAATATTAACTACTCATCCTCCACCCTCACATATATCGTAGCTTTTCCTTTTCCCATCTTTTTTACCAGGCCTTCGTCCACAAGATATTTCATGTCTTTTTTCAAGATGTAGGACGTGTAGTCTGAAAGGGATGTGACAACGTCATAGATTTTAACTGGCTCATGTTCGTTCACAAAGGCTAATACAACTTCTTGGCGTTTGTTGAGATAGCTCTTTTTGTTCTTGATAGTGGTGTAACGTTCTTCTAGCTTGTTAATGGCTGTTTCAAGGGTTGTAAGAAAAAATACCATCCACTCACTAATGACTTCTTGAGGAGTTTTCCTATGCTTTTGGGCAGACATTAAGGCTTTATAATAGTCTTTTTTACGCTTTTCAATCTCGATTTCCATAGAAGCATATTGCATAAAGTCGTAGCCATTTCTCAATAATAGTAAGGTGGTGAGCAGTCTAGATAGGCGCCCATTTCCATCCTGATAGGGGTGAATAGAGAGGAATTCATATATAAAGGTCGCCGTGACGATCAGCGGGTGTAGCGCCTTTGTTTCCAATTGTGTATTAGTCCATGAAATCGCATTATCCATTTCTGGTTTTACCAAAAAAGGTTCGGTAGTATTGAAAATCACCTTTTGGCTGCCGCTAGGATAATTTGCAACGACCTTGTTGGGTAGCTGTTTGTATCGGCCGCGATGGTTTGCATCTTTACTGCTGACCTGAAGTAGGAGCCTATGAAGTTGATGAATATGCCCTTCTTTGATTTGGACGGACTCAAAGGTGTCCAGAATCACATTGAGGACTTCATAATATCCAAAAACCTCCTGTTCATCCCGTGTCTTGAAGGATGTGATTTTTACTGAATCGACAAGCTTTTTGACTTCGTCATTGCTAAGTGTAGCTCCTTCTATTCTTGTTGAAGAACCTATACTCTCAATCGTGGCAATTTGCTTCAGCTCCTTCAAATAGACCGACTCACCTAGCTCCAAACCAGTCCATTTACCCTTAAAAGAGTCGATAAAAGCAATTTTTTGGATGATTTGCTGATTGGTAGCAAAATCGAAAACTAGCTTTGATTCCATGAATCGAATTATTTGATTGTTATTCGTATTGTATTCGAAAGTACAAAAGTGCAATCAATTTATTTGCATGTTATCTGTATTTTATTTGAATTGGTTGCTTTCCTTAGCTAGCTGGAAATCAGCCGGTCGTCGGCCGAGTTGCGCACATTCCACCACCGCTGACGCGAAGTCCGTCCCAGCTATGAGTCAATTACAATATCGAATACTCCTGCTAACTCGCCAAACAAATGTATTATTCAGTCACTGTTTCAAGTACATCCTTCCTAGCCCAGCATCTCCTCATAAATCGGCTTTAGAAAGCGCTTTAGCTTTTCATAAACGTCTTCGAATGTAATCTCTCCCAACTCGCTACGAGTTAGGAACACATTCCACTGTTTTAGTCTTTGGGGATTGGAGTAAAAAGTCTTTTCAAATATAGGATGAGGTTTTGAAATGGTGGTTTCTCGTCTTTTTAAGGTGTTTTGTATAGCCTTTGACAGTACTGACATATCGCAGTTTTCAACCAACGTATAGATGTCATAAAAGTCCTTAAAGCGCGAATTGTATTCTCCTAGGGCAATCATCGCTTCAAATTTTTCTGCTACAAGCGTCTCTAGTGAATATGCCTGCAAAACAGGTTTGGCAAGCCCTTCTAATAAGGTTGGATATATGATTTGCTGCGGTCCAGGCGTCACAAAATCACCAATGCCGACATCTATTTGTAGCTGCTGGATAATATTTCCCAGACTTGTCTTTATTTTGATTCTAGTTCCTTCATTTTGCCCGTCCTTTTGAATAGACTCAGTCGCGATGGAATCCAAGTCGAATTCAAGCCCATCCTCCACTTTGATCTGGCAAACTTCGTTTAGTATGCTAGCCAAGTCTGCGTCAACAGCCCCCTTTCCAGTCAAAAGAAAGTCAATGTCTTTTGTATAGCGACTTGCTTCAGCACCCAGGACATAGACTAATGCTCCACCCTTTAATAGAAAACGATCCTTAAAATTCGACTGCGAAAGTCTGTAAAGAAATCGTTCCTGGAAATATCTAGTCAGGGTATACTGATGCACCTTTTTATTCGCTTTCGAATACTGCTTAAGCTTCGCTTTTATTGACTCGATATTCATATCAAAATCGTTAGGTACTGATCTACAATGGAGCTGATCTTAAGCTCGTGCGAATATCGTTTCAGCTTTACAATGTCGCGTTTAGGGTCATTCAAGTAGGCTTTGACAACTTCTTTTGCTACATCCGCCCCAACTCTATTTCTAAATTTTAGGAAATCGCAGACCGTCTTCTCGCGATTATAGATGTTGATGCTGACGCCATCGACGAGTGCCTTTTCGACTCCTAGCTCATGTTGAGCTTTCTCCCAGTAATAGAGCTTGATAGGTGGATATTCGGGGAGAGTATATTTTCTCTTTTTATAAATAGCAAGATGATGACGCAAGGGAATATGAGTCGAATAATTGTAAAAAGATGCTGCCGAAAACATGCACATGATGCCTTGAGGAATTAGTTTGGTGATTACTTTGTAATCGTGCTCGTCGGCATCATTTAGGGTGTAAATACCTCGTCTTACTTTGGCTATAATTCCCTTGGCAAGGAGGCGTCGAATATCATAATGTGATATACCCTGGTTCATAAGCTCCCTTGAAGTAAGGACACCTTGATTCGCTTTAAACAGTTTTTGTATTGCTGGGTTTTTCATTAAAACACGGCTTACGTATTTGATAGCCGTAAGTTATATAAAATTGTCAAAAAGCTACACACTGCGTAGCTTTTCTTTCAGCTTTCCCTTCATATCGTTTGCTGGGTCTCAGATTTCAGCTTTCCCTTCCCATGCTCGCTGGATTTCAGCTTTTGACCATTGAAGCACCATCCCCGCTTCCAAGAAGCCCGGCCCAGCTTTGAGACTGGGAAGGTGGCTGATTAATATCAAAAATTGGTTAACCAATTTTAAATTTTTACCTTGGTCTTTTGAAATACCCTAACATTTACGGTGTAATCATGGCAGTCTCTATCATTACTGGCGTGACTTGCTTAAGTATATTTTCTAAGGATATTTCAAAGCGTTTGCCACTGATAAAACGAACCGAAAGTCCATAAGACTTGGTTGAATAAAAGCCTTCCTGAATGCTTTATTTGGCCGTTTTTGCTTCGTTTTCGTTTTGGGAATTTGTCAAAAAACTTAACAATTTTTAATCATGAAGATTTCTTTACAACACTTTTTTATGGCTTTTATGTTGACAGCTGCATGCTTTCAACTACATGCTGCTACAGTTACATGGGATGGAGGTGCCGGAACTAACAACTGGACAGATGCGATGAACTGGGACACGGATGCCTTGCCTACAGCTTCTGACGATGCGGATCTAAATGGCGCTACAGTCATTTTATCTGCAAATACAACTGTACAAAGGGTATATGCAGGAGGAAGCTCAGACTTAACGGTTAATTCAGGTGTCACATTGACGATTACTGGCTTTGCTGGAAATGACGATGGGCTGGAAGTTCAGGGTTCTGCTACGCTTACAAACAACGGTACTATTGCAATTTCAAATATTAATATAGGAAGTACCGACGCCGACGGATTGTATAATAAGGGTACGTTTACTAACAATGGTACCATTACCGTTGACAATACTGGTCAGCATGGTATTTACTTGCAAGGTGGTACGTTTACCAATGGTACTATGGGTACTATCACGGTAACCAATGCTGGTAAAGGCGACTCTAGCGCTGATGGTTTGTATGCTGATGATGATGGGACTAATGCTTCCACACTGAATAATAACGGCATTATTACCATTACTATGTCAAATTCAGATGATTGTATTTATATTAATGATGGGTCTATCATTAATAATGACTCAACGATTACGCTTGCAGGAACGGGTAATGATAATGGTATCAGAATCGATGACAGGGGTATTTTCAATAATAATAGTGGAGCACTATTTGTCATAAATGCCACTCCAGATGACCAACTCTTCCTGGATTTGACTGGCTCATTCAATAATTTCGGAACTGTCAATTTGAATAATGCTGATGATGTTGGCTTATATGTGACTGATGATGGCGTTTTTACAAATGATACAACTGCTGCAGTAAATATTACAGGTGCTTCAAATTATGCTGTTCAAATAGACGCAAATGGCAATACAGCCAATATTGTAAATCAGGGTGCTTTAAACATTACTGGTGGAAGCAACGATGGTATCAGATTGCAAGAGGCTGGTGTATTCAATAATATGGCTACGGGCGCTTTGAATATTACCAATGCTGGTGATGAAGGTATCCAGGTCGATGATGGTTCTACTCCTGTGAGTACATTTAATAATAGCGGAGCGATTAATATCACAGATGCTACAGACCACGGCATGGAGCTTTTCGGATTTTTCAACAATATGGTAGGCGGTACTTACCGGGCTGTAAATTCTGCCGATGATGGTATCAGAATGAGAAACGCTGGTGTTTTCACTAACGATGGTGCTATCAGAATAAGCGGTTCAGGCTCAGAAGATATTGAAACTGATGGAACTGTTTTTACTAATTCTGCTACTGCTTCTTTCGCTCCTGGCAACAACGGTATTGCGCTTATGGAAATCAAAGATGATCTCAATATGGGTGCAGCAACCATAATATTTGAAATTTCAGATACAGCAGCAACCACAGGTTTTGACCGCATTCAGAACTTTTCAGCAGGTTCTGCTTTGACGGTTACGAGTGCAACGGCACACTTAGAGTGGGGTTCTTTTATTCCTAATGTTGGAGACAAGTTTAGAATAAATTTTGGCTCTGGTGATGTAACAGGTCCATATAGTGCTGTAACGACTTCGAATGCCAATATCCAAACCACTATCAATTACACCGCTACTGAGGCAGAAGTAGAAGTTACGGGTGTTATGTCTAGTAATGCCAATATTACCTTTATGATGAATACCGCAAATATTACGGTTGATCCAGCAGGTATCTTTATTGCAGGTGGAACGAACTTTGGAAGCCCGGGAGATAATCCTTTAACCGACGCAGACAATGATGGTATCTGGGAAATTACGATGAATATGCCCGTTGGCGATTTAGGTTACTTTATTTTTCTAAATGGCAATTGTCCTGACTATAGTTGTAAAGAGCAGATAGGTGGATTGCCATGTTCGGATCCTAATAATTTCAATGATCGTACTATGCCGACGGTCAATGGCGATACGACACTCTTGTTCTGTTATGAAACCTGTTCAGCAGACACAACTTGTCCTACACCTCCACCTACTTTCGATGTGGTTTTCAGGGTAGATATGAAAGATGAAACGGTTGATCCGCTAGGCGTATTTTTAGCAGGTGATTTTGAGAATTTCTCAAAGAGTATCGTCATGGATGATAGTGATTCCGATGGTATTTATGAAGCGACTGTTGCCTTGTCCGCCGGAAACCATGAATACAAATTCGTAAATGGTGATTGGCCAGCGGCAGAAAATTTTGACAATATGACGAGTGACTCGTTATGTACCATCACTGACCCGTCAGGTCAATTTGTAAATCGTTTTCTTACTATCTCAGGAGACTCTATGCTTACTGCATATTGCTACAATAGCTGTTTCGTCTGTGAGTCAGATCCTATGTCTATTAATGATTTAGTAATTGATAAAGATCTATTCATTATTCGTCCGAATATCACGAGCGATTATGCCAATATCGTATTTGCAGAAAACGCTATCGTGAAGCAAAAAACGATTAAAGTATCCAATGCTATTGGACAGATCGTAAAGACTGAACAAGTTCAAAATACTGATGTGTACAGCATGAATGTTAACGATCTGCCTGCTGGCATGTACTTCGTCAATGTACAAGTTGGAAATAGAATGGTAACAAAGCGCCTCCTTATTCAACGATAGGTGTTTTTGAAAAAATGTTCTTGCTAATGGTATAGCATTAGAATCAAAGGATTTAGGGTGAGGCAATGCTGATGTTTGGCATTGCCTCACTTTTTTTGAAAATGATAGGTTGTCTAACGAATCTGTGTAAGCCAATTTTTAGCAAAATTGTCATTTCGAGTGTTAATACAGGCGATGCCTCCAATAGGTATTTTGATGACAAATACGTTCTTTCTATTGTTTCCGCCTTGGCGGAAAAGCTCCAAAGGAGCTTCAGGTTGGTAGATCATCATGG
>JBGCFB010000208.1:0-18788 GCA_045106685.1 Bacteroidia bacterium
AGTGAAATGTGGAAAGCCAGAGATGGGGCTTGCGTGAGGGGTAGCTATTACTAGTCATGTAGTTTACTCTGTTAGTTTGGTTCCAATTATTTCGGCGGAGCGCCCATACCTATCCTATTCTTTCCTTGATAGAGGAAAGAATGCTGATTAATTAAGTATGTGGAACGAGGGGAACTAAGAGCAAAAGACATTAAGCGATCATAGTAGCATCATAGTATTGGTGGACTTTTTATCATCCAACTAAACAAAAGAGAGCATCTCTTAGCTAGGGATTAAATTAAATCACAAAGAAGAGGCTCTAAAACACTATGTACAACTACAGAAACATCTAGGTCTATGTAGTTTTCACGAAATGAATGTTATGCATATTGGTATATCATATCGTAATGCCAACAATATCCCCCCTATATGCCATGCGGATAACTTCAGCCTTGGAGTTGACTCCTAGCTTTTTATAAATAATTCTTACAAAGTGGTTGACGGTATGAACAGTAACCCCCAGCCGATTAGCGATGAGCTTATAGCTCAACCCGTCTACGATTCCAATTACCACCTCTAACTCACGCTTTGTCAACCCTGAAACTTGCTTGTTTTCAGCGAAGTTTGAGAAAAAGCCAATAACCTTTCTTGTAACAGATGGATCCAGGTATGAACCTTTTTCCCAGGTCTGCATAATAGCTTGCCAAAGACTATCAGAACCTCCCCCTTTCAGGCAATAACTATCAGCACCAGCCCTCAAGGCTGAAATAACATGATCATCTGTGCTATGAGAACTTAATATAATAACCTTAATATCAGGGAATGTTTTTTTCAGAACCTGGATATGGGCAATACCATTTGCTCCTTCCAGTTCGATATCAAGCAATATCATATCGAGGCTTTTGAGGTTTTCTTTTTGCTCCAGAACTTCATCTATCGAACCAAAGCTTCCCTCCAGAATAACCTCTATCCTCGTCTTCAGCCAAAGCGAAAGGCTATTTCTAAATCTTTTTTCATCATCGATAATAGCAATATGTATCATGAGGTTATTTTCTGGGGATGAGGGAATGTAAAGGGATTATCACAATTGGTTTCTTATACTAGCATGTAGGCCATTTACAAATGGCGCCCTTACATCCTAGGAAACATAATAACCTCTAAAACTCATCTGTAAAGTTGAATAAGAATTCACTCCCTATAAACTACATATACACACAGGCTACACACAATTCTAGCACGCATAAAGATACCCATACATACCTAATTTCATTACTGCCCATAAAATCAAAAAAAATGACTTATTTCGAACGCAATAACGATTATCACGAAAGCAGAATGGAAGGTACTGAGGGAGTTTTATAAACCTCGCCTACCATGCAAAACCGTTCGCGATTATCACGAATATATAAACTCATCTATGCTCTATATCTTGAGATCAAAACATCGCTGTGCTATAATGAACCGATTTCTGTTATCAATTTTTTTTTCACTATTACTACCTTCCAGCCTACTTTACGGTCAAGGAACTACCCATTTCACACTCAGCGACACACAGCAGGTCAACGAAAACACCTTACTCGCAACTGAATTTATTGGTAATAATATCGACTCTGCATTGGTTTTGTTGAATAGGGCCGATGATATTTTAATGGAACTAAAAAAGCAATTCAACTTTGATTATATCCCTTTTGAATTGAAAATAGCTCGTCAAAAGGGTTTAGTCTACTACCGCAAAGGTGACCCTGAAACTGGATTAAGAACAATAGAAAAAAGCCTTAAAGATCCCAACGGGGAGAAGTACCCAGCCCTTAGAGGTAAGCTCTATATCATGGAGGGCGTTATCCATCATCTTAACGCCAACGGTATTAAAGCTAAAAGAAGCTTCTTAAATAGTATTGCATCAGATTCCAGTTGGAGAAATCAAATGTCTAATTATAATAATTTGGGAAATACTGAAGCAAAATTCAAGAGACCGACTCAGGCTATCCGATATTATAGAAATACATTAAAAATTCTTCAAAAACATCCTGATCACAAAATTCAGATTACCTGTTTACTTAATATAGCAGGGGCGTTATTAGAAATAGATTCTCTTGATCAGGCCAGTTCCAGCCTTGAAGCAGCCTCACTATTGATCAAAAAGCATTCTCTACAAAAAGATGTTAGACAGCTAATGGCCTACAGAAACTATGCAACGCTTAGTATTTTTCGGGGAGATTCCTTAATGGGCAAACAGTATATAGATTCTGCACTTTTCATATCAAATCAAATAGGTAATCCGCTACTATCACAGCATTCGTATACTCAGTACGCTTTGGCACTTCTTGCAAAAAACTGTGCTCATTTAAAATTGCCTGAAGCTATTCGTGCAATAGAAAAAATATCAGCTCCACTGCCAGAAGAATCAAGGTATAATACTGACTTCATCAAAGGAAAAGTCGCTTACTGTGTGGGAGACTATCAAAAAGCTAAACGATATCATCAAAAAGTCATCTCAAAAGGCGGAAACAAGGTTCCCGAAGAAAGCTATTTTGAGTGCCATGTAATGCTCGCAGATATATATGAGAAGGAAGGTAACTTCGCCGATGCGCTTATCATCAAAAAAGCACATTTAGCTTTGACTGATAGTGTTAATGCACTAAAAAGTCAAGAAGCACTTAACAATTTGACTTTGGAGGTAGACCTTCAAAAAGCCAATCTTCAAAAAGCCAATCTTCAAAAATCAAGAATATCTAATGAGATGTTATTTCATGAAAAAAATGCTCAATTAAGGCTTTACTTATTGTTGCTGGCAGGAGGAGTCATAGCCGTCATTACAATCGCTATATGGTATATCTACCGTCAGAGGAATCAGATCCTGGCGACCTCAAAGATCATTCAAAGTACGAGCGAAAGACTCGAACATCTCGTGTCTGAGCGCAATACACTTGTCAAGTTGATTAGCCATGATTTGAGAAGTCACCTAATGTCTATTCAGCTTACTTCGGGTGCGCTTGTTGCTCAGATTGAGCAGGATGATTTTCAACGTGAGGAAGTGAAGGAACACCTGAAAGAAATAGAGGAGTCGGCAAAGAGCGTTAATGAGTTCAGTCATAGAATCATGGAGTCATCTCAAATCGACAGCTCGGTTTTATTTAACTCTCAAAGTAATGTGAACCTAAATCAGCAGCTAGAAACGGTGGAAAAAGCACACAGTCCTCAGGCCAATAGGAAGCATATTCGTATTGAGACTACGCTCCTTCCTTCCCATGCGGAAGTGTCAACGGATGAGAATGAATTACAACTTATCCTAGGAAATCTGATCTCGAATGCGATCAAGTTTTCTCCCCGAAATAGTCAGGTTGACCTGATACTCAAGGATCAGGGAACAGCGTATGAAATAATAGTACGGGATCAAGGACCAGGTTTTAGGGACGATGATTTCAAGGAGGTATTCAGTCGATTTACACCATTGAGTGCCAAGCCAACCGCAAATGAAGAATCACTGGGAATGGGGTTATTTCTTGCAAAAAAGCTCTCGAAAGAAATCGGCGCAGGACTGCGAATCGAAAATCATCCCGATGGTGGAGCCGTAGTCAAACTTTTAATAAAAAAGTAGTATGTGGGTACAATGTCAAGTCCATTGAGTGCATCTCAAGAGTTAAAACTGCATCCTTGACCCTCTTTAGACTCGCCGACGCTTCAAGGCTTTTGGATGATTACGTATGTAAAACATTTAGGCTTTTGACCAACTCTTTTCTATAGGTCTTACCCACAGATATATAATTACCCTCCAGAAGAACCTCTTGAGTATCAATATAAAAAACATCTACCATCTCTAAATTGATGATGTGATTTCTGTGGCAACGAAAAAAAATACGAGAAGGCAGGACATCGAGTACCGCTAATAAAGTAATATCTACCGAGAAACACTGCTTTTGGGTCTTTATGAATACCTGGTTGCTCTCAAGATAAACGTGAGAAATTGACCTCATCTCCACTCTCGAGAAAAATCCTTTCCTCGTTTTAATAAATACAAGATTTGGGGCTAGTGGGGCTAGTGGGGCTAGTGGGGCTTTAAAACTTCTCCTTGTAATCGTTCCTAGTGTCATATTAGCATACAGTTTGTGGGGTCGGCTTCTTATATTCAAAGCAACAAACCGATTACTGGTCTCAAATGGGGCTTGGGGTATTATCAAAACCAGCTTCAACAAATGAACCACAAGCCCCATTCTCTTTCAACTGCATAAACATCTAGATACCAATAAATTTACCCTTGTCATCCTTCCCAAAAATCAAATAAAATGCCCGACCAACTATATGCTGATCGGGCATTTTATTTCTATGAAATAAAGGGCAAAATGAGTGCTAATTATACATTGGTCGTTGTCAATTACCTGTTGCCCATCTCCCAATTAGCAATTCCATCTTTATACACTCTGCAATTTAGCCATCCATCGACAATGGTGGTGCCTACTGATTTATAAAACTCAATAGCGGGCATATTCCAGTCGAGTACTTGCCAGCAAACCACCTGGACTTCTTCTTCTTGTGAATGTTGAATGAGTCGGTCCAGTAGCGCTCTGCCTATCCCTTGCCCTCTCATGGCTTCTTTTACCACAAGATCATCGAGGTAGAGCATGCGCCCTTTCCAGGTCGAATAGCCTATAAAAAACAATGCAATACCAATGACACCCTTCTCGTCATCCTCTGCTACAAATATTTGAAAACAGGGATTATCTCCAAATCCGTCTTTGGTTAAGGACTCAACAGTCGTATCGACAGCATCAGGCTCTTTCTCATATTCAGCAAGTTCGTGAATGAGTGCCTGAACTGCAGGCATATCTGCGGGTGTTCCCCATCGGATAGTATAAGACATATGCGATGTTCAGAAAAGCAATGGAGAAATCCAAAATCGTAAGAATCATTCTTATCTTTGGGCTGTGAATAAAAAAACCATTCTCTGTCTCGCCAGCTACTTTAAAGGGATAGCCTTTATGAAAGCGGCACATGCGCGCGGTTGGCGCGTGCTCGTAGTGACATCCGAAGAGCTCAAGGATGATCCATGGCCTCACGACGCTATCGAGGAAATGTTCTACATGCCCGGTCCAAAGGATGAGTGGGATATGAAGACTTTGATTGAAGGAATGAATCACCTTATGCTTCGCACGCATGTAGATAAAATTGTCGCGCTCGACGACTTTGATGTGGAGCGTGCAGCAAATTTACGTGAGCACTTCCGTATCGGCGGAATGGGTGACACACGTGCTCGATACTTCCGTGACAAGCTGGCCATGCGCTTGCGCGCCGAAGAAGCTGGCGTTCCTTGCCCGGCATTCATCAAGCCATTTCACCACGACGATATCAACCAGTTTATCGAGACAGTACCTGCACCGTGGATACTCAAGCCTCGCACGCAGGCGAGCGCTACAGGAATTACAAAATTCGAAAACAGGGACGACCTCTGGGCTAAACTTGACGAACTAGGCGAAGCTCGTATAAACTATGTGCTTGAGCAGTTTATTCCTGGTGATGTGTACCACATCGATTCAGTGGCATTTGAAGGGGAAGTCGTTTTTGCAAAATCACATAAGTACATGAGCCCGCCATTTGCGGTTGCGCATGGTGGTGGCATATTTCGCACGCACAGCCTTGCCCCGACCAGCAAGGATAACAAAGATCTTATCAAACTCAATGCACATGTTTCAGAAGCTTTTGGCATGAAAAGCAGCGCGATGCACACGGAGTTTTTGAAGGCACATGATACTGGAAAGTGGTATTTTATAGAAACCGCATCCAGAGTGGGTGGAGCGCATATTGCCGAATTATTGGAGGCATATAGCGGTGTAAATTTGTGGGCGGAATGGGCCAAGATCGAGACACTAGAGGAAGGCGAAACCTATAAAGCTCCCAAAGCAAAAGCGGGTCATGGCGGCCTTATCATTTCTTTGGCAAGGCAGCAGCATCCTGACACCAGTAGTTTTGATGATCCCGAAATCGCCTGGCGTATCACAAAAGACTATCACATTGGTCTTATCGTTCAGGATAAAAAGCTGGATCGCGTTACGACGCTTTTGGATAATTATGCCGAACGTGTTCTCGCTGACTTCCATGCTTCTGCTCCTGCGGCTGATGCTCCCACGAGTTAGTGGCTTCGGCTCCGCTCAGCCACCATAGGCTCTCCGCTCAGCCACCATCGACTCTCCGCTCAGCCACCATGGCTCTCCACGCAGCCACCATCGGCTCTCCGCTCAGCCACCATAGACTCTAGTTTATCCTGAGCCTGTCGAAGGGCTCAGTAATCAGAATTTTGTCAATCTCCTTTTTAAAATAAAATACTATGTCCAGAATAATCATCCTTTCTATTTCTTTTCTCTTTTGCCTGCCTTCTTTTGGTCAAATAAACTTTTATGAAGGAAGTGTAAGCGAAATCATGGCTATGGCTAAGGAGGAAAACCGTCCCATTTTTGTGGATGTGTACACGACTTGGTGCGGGCCCTGTAAGTGGCTTTCCAAAAATCATTTTCAGGACACCGAAGTAGGGAACTTTTTTAACAAAAACTACCTTGGGTTTAAGATTGATGCTGAAAAAGGAGAAGGAGTCGATTTTGCAAAAAAGTACAATGTAAGAGCGTATCCTACCCTTCTATTTATAGACGGTGATGGCAATTTGCTTCACAAAGCAGTTGGTGCGCCAAAAGATAATGAAGCATTGATTGCGATCGGAGAGAAAGCAAGCGATCCTGAGGCTCAGCTTTATTCGCTCAAAAGAAGATATGAAGAAGGTGAAATTGAGCCACGAATTTTGCGCAATTATGCGTTAGCACTGGCTGATGCCTACGAAGATCCGAGTAAAATCGCAGAGCAATACTTTGAAATGACATCACTCGATGCCATTACAAATGAAGAAGAGTGGGACTTTTTCACAAAGACAGTAAGAGATTTACAATCGGATTTATTCCAGCAGTTTGTAAAAAACAAAGACCAATTTATTGAAGCTCATGGAGAAAAAGTGGATCAGCATATCAGTTCTGTTGTCGATTACAGTATCAATCAAGTTGTCTCTAACAAAGATGAAGCAGGCCTAGAAGCACTCAAGGGTTTATTTCGTGAGATGTATGAAAACGACTATAAAGAGAAGATTGATCTACTTAACTACCGCTTCTATTTTAGTGATCCGAGAAGTCGCCATAATTACGCTACAACATACCTCAACAACTATGATGTAAACTGGCAGGATCTCAATGGAGCGGCCTGGGCTTACTATGAAAATGTCACCGATAAGGAAGAGCTTCGTGATGCACTTTCGTGGGCCCAACGTTCCGTTGCGCTTGATGCGAACTATTACAATACTGATACAGAAGCGCACCTTTTATATAAACTCCGCTACTGGAAGGACGCAAAAAAGGCAGCCAAGCGCGCAATAAAAGTTGCAAAAGCGGCCGGAGAAGATCCCGCTGGAACTGTAGCCTTACTTAAAAAGATCAAATCTAAGCGTTAATGGATTTTTCATACCTCTCTCAGGCCAAGGTTTTGGCTCAGTTGCTCACGACGGGCATGCTTGCAATTCTATTTTTGCAATCAGGCCTTGACAAAGTCTTTAACTATGCCGGCAATCAGTCATGGTTTAAGGAGCATTTAAAGAAGACATTTCTTGGTCCGATAGTACCCGTACTTACTCCTGTCATCACCTTCACCGAGGTGGCGGCAGGAGCTATCAGTGCTATTGGTTTTGTGATGATTTTGCTGGACAAAGGAAGCGAATGGGGAATGTGGGGTGCAGCCTTATCCGGCCTCTCACTTTTGATGCTGTTTTTTGGACAACGCATCGCGCAGGAATATGCGGGCGCTGCGGCGCTTATTCCCTACTTTCTGATGGCGTTAGCGGGGATTTGGCTGTGTGGGTAGGGAGAAGGCAAGTTTAACGTGCATAATAGAAAGTGGAAAGTTCAAGCTCTCTCAAACCGCTCCGCTCCGGTATAAATATTAAAGCGCTCATTTCGCACAAAGCCCAGCAAAGTCATATTCGACTTCTGGGCTAATGATACCGCAAGGCTGGAAGGCGCTCCAACAGCAGCCATTACTTCTGCGCCGGCCATCAAGGCCTTTTGTACCAACTCAAAACTCGCTCTGCCACTTACCTGAATAACATGCTGACTGAGCGGAAGGAGCCCACTTGCAAGCGCAGCTCCAACAAGCTTATCAAGCGCATTGTGCCTGCCGACATCCTCACGCATGAGGAGCAGGTTTCCTTCTTTATCAAATAAGCCTGCGGCATGAATGCCGCCAGTATATTCAAACACCTTTTGGGCTTCTCTGAGCCTATCTGGCAATGGATGAATACTCGCCGGACTGAGCCAGGGGCTCGCATCGGAGATTTCGAAGGAACAACTCTGAAACACGGCATCGATAGAAGATTTCCCACAAACACCGCAACTAGAACTGGTATAAAAGTGCCTTTCCAGTGCTGCCATATCAATCGTAACATCAGGCTGCATATTCACCTTGATTACATTACCCTCCTCCTCTGGCTTTTCCACTGTTTCACAATGCCTGATCGAATACACCTGGTCATAGCTGTGGATAATTCCTTCAGTCCAGAGAAAACCCAACACCAGCTCCTCGTCGTGTCCTGGCGTGCGCATGGTGACAGAGATGCTTTGCTCAAGCCTGCCGCCCTCTGGCCCGTGTAACAGCCTGATTTCCAGAGGCTCCTCGATAGCGAGCAAATCCGGCTTAGCCGCAATACTATTTCCCTGCACTTTCAGGATTTCAATAGCCTTTACATGTGGAGCGTTCATAGCGAAAGCTAGCGCTTTTTTGCTACCTTTGTTTTCCGAAAATCAACCTCGGACATTTTGCTTCTTATTTCATGAAATATATCCAACGCGACAAAGCCTGCCTCTTGCTAGAGGACGGGCTTTTTTTTGAAGGTTTTGCCATTGGCAAGCGCGGTACCACTACCGGCGAACTATGTTTCAACACCAGCATGACTGGCTATCAGGAGGTGTTTACCGACCCTTCTTATTATGGTCAAATTCTGATCGAAACCCACACCCATGTTGGCAATTATGGTGTTCATTCCAGCGAGTATGAAAGTGCTTCTGCGAAGATTGCCGGACTGATCGTTCGCAACTTTGCGCGCACGCATTCACGCTATGACGCCGTGGAGTCGCTCGACTCTTTTCTGCGCCATAATAATATCGTAGGCATATCAGATATCGACACGCGTCTACTGGTTACGCACATCCGCGAAAAAGGCGCCATGAATGGCATTATTTCAGCAGAGGTAACAGACAAGAAAGAGCTCAAAAAATTGCTCAAAAAATGTCCTTCTATGGACGGGCTTGAACTGGCTTCCAAAGTGAGCACGGTTACTCCTTATTTTCATGGAGACCCAGCCTCGCCTTATCGCGTAGCGGTTTTGGATGTGGGCATCAAGCGCAATATTCTTGACATGCTTGCCAGTCGTGGATGCTACCTCAAGGTATTTCCTGCGACAACTCCATATGAAGACTTAGCGAGCTTTGAGCCGCATGGATATTTCCTTTCTAATGGCCCTGGCGACCCTTCGGCCATGCCATATGCAACTGATACTGTCAAGCGTATTCTTGATGTTGATGCGCCTCTCTTTGGCATCTGCCTGGGCCATCAACTTTTGGCGCTGGCTTGTGGCGTAAATACTTATAAGCTTCACAACGGGCACCGCGGAGCAAATCATCCTGTAAAGAATCTCCTCACAAGCAAATGTGAGATTACAAGCCAAAATCACGGCTTCGGGGTTTCAAAAGAAGAGCTCGAGAAAAACCCTAATGTGGTTGTTACACATATCAACCTGAATGATGATACGATCGAAGGCATACGCGTAAGAAACAAGCGCGCATTCTCCGTGCAATATCACCCGGAGGCTTCTCCTGGGCCACACGATAGCCACTATCTCTTTGACGAATTTGTACAGATGATGGCGGAAACTCAACTGGTTCGCGGGTAATGATTATTGGCTTATGGGTTTTCCAAAGTGGATAAGAAAACTGAGAATAGCAGGCTTGTTCATTGCAGTCTGCTATTTCTACCTAGTCCCAATTTCTGCTGAAGCCCAGACCATCTATGCTCGCCATTTTACTGCTAAAGACGGCCTTCCTCATAATGTCTGCTTCCATGTAGCCCAGGATCTGTATGGGAAGATTTGGATATGCACAGACGATGGAATGGCAGGTTATGAAGACGGAGGCTTCAAGCGCTTTAGTACTCAAGAAGGATTCACTTCTACTTATCCCATTATGGCTGTCCCCACGATGGACAGTAACATGATGGTCGCGATGTGGAAAGGAAATGTCTGTGCATTTGATGGGGAACGAGCAACCTTTCTTGAGACCGATAGCTCAAGCAAAGACTTCCAATTTAATAACCTAGCTATCTATTCGGATTCCTTTTTAATTATTTACAAAGATCCTTATAAACATGCATTCCTTGCTAGACAAAGTGATCCCTATAATTTCGAACTACATACACTTCAGCATCAGGATGGGAATTTCTATTTTTCGCCAGAAATAAAGCGTGAAGAGTTCCGTGACAAAACCCGCCGGTTAAAACTTGAGCTTGTCAATGATCAAGTTTTTGCATTTACTTTTGTTGATGGCTTATTTGTTTGGGACAAAAATGAAAAGCTCAATCCTTACTTGCCTGAAATCCTGGGTGAAATCAAAATCACGGCGATGGCAACAGGTCCAGATGGAAGTTTTTGGCTTGGTAGTAGAGGTAAATTGATCAATTTGAAGAATAATCAAATTATTGAGGAAATAGCCTTGCCTGAAAATGAGGAGATTCGACTTATAAAAGTCAGCCAAACTGGCAAAATAATATTATCGATGTTTTCGCAGACCAATGCTACAGCGAGGTACATTTACTACTGCAATCCAACAACGCGCAACTTTATTAACCTCCAAAAAGAATTTGACATAAAGTCGCCTTGTACAGAATTTAACATTATTGATGACGATTACCTTTGGATACCAACACATGGAGATGGCATCTATGTGGTCCAATTAGCAGTCCTTGAAGGCTTCAAGCACATTTTTACAAGCCCAATAAGGAAAATTCTTCAGACAGGAGACGGGAACGTTTGGGTTGACAAAATTGACGAGGTTAACATTTTTAGTGAAAAGGACAATCTGGAATTAGTTGAAACCCTCAAAGAAATATCGCTATTAGCGGTAAATGAAAAGCAGATCATTTTCAGTAAAAATGAATCAGGCGAAACGTTTCAAAATGATCAATCTATAGGCAAATACTATCATCCGTCGATTTTTTATAGATGGAAAAAGAAGTGGGTTGTTGACCTTGCCCAAATCCTTGAAATAAAAGATTCAGATTTAGCATCCACTGAATCCAAAGTTCGGCATCGGCCTGTAAATATAAATGCGATGGTTCATTGGGACACGGCAAGGCTGTATATAGGAACTGACAAAGGGTTAAGATTTCTTCAAAACAATCAATCAGGTGATACACTTCAGGAGTTTTCTTCGGAGAGTTTACTTGCACCTATCGCAGATCATATCATCTATGACCTCAAAATAGGCAGAGATGGGGCATGCTGGATTGCCACTGAAAACGGTCTTTACAAATATTTTGAAGATCGCACTTTGAAAACGATTGCCAAACGGGAGCACATTCCTTTTTGGGGGCCTACCACCCTTCTGGAAGATCCTTCTGGTACCTTATGGATCGGTACTCAAAAAGGATTACTACGGTATTCTGGAAATATTTTTAAAGGCATAAATGACCAGACGGGATTAATTAGTAGTGAGATTACCAGCTTATGTTTTAGCAAAAAAGGAAACCTCTGGGTAGGTTCACCCAAGGGCTTTACTATAATCAAAGATGCAGCAAACGGCAAGGCTTTCACATACGCAAAGGTCCCTTTTACAAAAGGTTCTACAAACCTCAACGAGGCAGGAGGCCTGCAAGAAGGCATCCCTCTGATCATCAAACTTTCGGCCAAGACGAATCACTCGAACACCACGAGTTTATGCCAATACTCAATAAATGATCAGCCCTGGGAGCAGTTTTCCAACAACACCTTACGTATAGAAAAACTAGAGTCTGGCACACATAAACTACGCCTTAGAGGAAGGTTAATACATACAGACTGGTACGAATTGAAACCATTTGAATTTCAAGTAATTGCATGGTGGAAAAGCCCTATCTGGCTCTCTATTCTAGGAGGAATTGTCTTAATAGGCCTTATCATAGGGGCCTATTTTAGAGGACGATTTAAAAAAGAGAAGCTATACAATCTTCGTCTCCAAAAAGAAATCCGTGAACGCGAGCATGCGGAAGCTGCTTTAGGAAAAATCAGGCAGGAAATCGCCCGGGATTATCATGATGAACTAGGCAATCACCTGGCATCAATTACCGTGCTGAGTAGTATGGCAAAAAAACAATGGAATGCCGGTCGTAAAGAGACTCCTGAAGCGCTTAATCAAATTGCCTCAAGCTCCAAGCAGCTGCATGCTATCACCAAGGATTTCCTCTGGTCGATTGAAGGCAAGTGGCACTACCTTGATGAACTTGTCGTGTACCTCGCAGATAAAGGAAATGCCTTTTTTGAACCCCTGGAAATCAATTTTAAGTTGGAAGGAAATCTTGACCAAGACCTTCATATTAAACTCCCGATTTCGGTCGGGAGGAACGTTTTGCTTATTTTTAAGGAGGCGATGACAAATATTGGGAAATACGCCCAAGCAAAAAAGGTAACCCTCGCGATCTCAATTGAGGAAAACGAATGGACCTTAGAATTGGAAAATGACGGCATTGAAGTGCCATTGAATAGCAAAATAAATAGCCGAGGCCTTACTAATATGCGTGCACGTGCCGATCATATTGGAGCTGAGCTATTACTTCGAAGCAATTTGACACGTTTAACATATACATACCCAAAAGAATCTTCAATCACTTCTTAAACTATGACTGAGAAACCTACGACTATCAAATCGATTGCTATTGTAGAAGATAATACCGCCGTAGCGAATGCTTTTCAATATTTTATTGATGACACTAAACGCTATATGGTTTCTCAGCTTTTTGAAGATGCAGAAAGTGCTGTTAAGACGCTTATCAAAAATCCTGTTGACCTTATTCTGATGGACATTGCACTGCCGGGCATGAACGGAATCGAAGCTACAGCCAAGATAAAGTCAGCTTGTCCTGATACTGATATTCTTATTATATCAGTATCGACCTCACCCGATAATGTATTTGAAGCCTTGCGTGTAGGAGCTACTGGCTACCTCACTAAGAATATCGATGGAGAAGACCTTATTGATGCCATCGACCAGGTGGTTGCTGGTGGTGCTCCGATGAGCGCACAAATTGCAAAGCTGGTTGTTGCCTCTTTTCAGATCAACCGAAAAAGTCCGCTTTCTGATCGAGAAACAGAGGTTTTGAGCTTATTGTCTGTAGGAAAAAGTTATTCTGTTATTGCTGATGAATTGTTTTTAGCAAAAGAAACGGTCAAGTCGCACATCAAAAATATCTACAGCAAACTGCATGTAAATTCTAAAGCAGAGGCGATAGAAAAAGCTCGCAGAGACAGGCTGGTTTAGACCAAAACCACACACAATTCATTCATTATATGATGCCCATGGGATAAAATTTATCCCATGGGCATCATTTTACCCCAATCTGGGGGATAGACATCACCCAGGAGATCCTCACATTTGTATCATATTGCTTTCTCATCAAAAGCCCTATGTTATGTCACTACCAAATTATTTCATTAGTATTTAAAAATATCCGTTAGTGAAAAGTATCGATTAGTAGCTTTATTAGTGTAATTAGAATTATTTATTGTTATGTTATTGAACTCCGCTTCCCTGTTGGCAAGTGGAGTTTTTTTTATTGTTACATATATATTTTGAGGAAAAAATGTAACGCAAGAATCCACATTTCCACATTGTAACATCCCATTATTAGCCAAATACACCTCTAAAGGCCTATAGAGGTCAATGTATTTTGTGGTGTATTTGTAAATAGAAAAGGTGAAGAGATTCCCCACTTTTGATTTACCAAAAAGGGCGACTGCCGAAAAGCCCGTCAAGAGTAGGCTGTTTCTAGAGTACAACAACGAAATGAAAAAGTTACTTATCACCATGACCATTGTTCTCTTGCATGCAGGAGGTACAATCCACCTTTACGCTAATGCTCCCAGTGATTCTGAAGAAACGACAACATTCTTCATCACCGCTTTGCAGAAGCCACCTGTCCTTCAGCGGGTTTCTATTTATCCCAATCCAGCCAATACCAATATCTCTATAAGCCTCAGGGACATTCCATCAGCTGAGGTTGTGAGCATCCGCGACCTAAAAGGCCGTCTTATCAATAGTACGCGCATTCGATACGGTGACCAAACCGTCAGCATGGATACCAATCATCTACAGCCTGGTCTGTACTTAGTTGAAATCACCAACCGCAAGGCAATGGTTGCTCGTGCAAAAGTGATGATCCGTCGATAAAAAGCATGCAGCGCCGATGCTATTACAGTTTGTGACATTTGCTTGCAAGCGATTACGGAGGCATGACATCAGGCAACAAGTGGTAGGCGTATTTGCAGTCATAACATCAAAACAAGATTATTATGACCAGCACTATCCTTTCCCTTATCCTTCTTTTCTCTACCTCATTCAATCAAGCTTCTTTCACGATTGATGGTCTTGATTTCATCACTGTGAAAATCAACGGCCAGGATGCCTGTCTTTTGATTGACTCCGAGTTTCCTGTCACTGTGCTTGATAGCAGGAAAGCTGCTGAATTTGGCTATAAGGCCGTCGGACCAGAGTACGCTATTCAAGGGCTATGTAATAACGACACCTGGCGAGCTGCTTCAGAGGCCACTATCAAAATAAACGATAAGCACATTTTCCCTACACTCGCTACCGCGAATCTGGTATGCCTGCAAGACCAATTTAGCGAAACGCTCCCGGCTCCTTTGGTCGGTATTTTGGGCAGAGATAATCATTCGGATTTCCAAAAGCAATCTGACTCAATGAAGTATGAATTGACAACGAGAGATTAACAATCACTCATTCGATACTTGATGCTCGAAATAGCAATTCCCCATAGTTTTTAATAATAATGATTATCACGGTTGCTTTTGTATCGGTTGCTGCCACCTCTGTCAGGTTCCAACCGCTTTACCACAATGCTTAAAGCACTGACAGAGGTTAGCAACCCCAATCGTGATAATGCTTAATAAGCAATCATTTTCCTCTGATTTATTGGGCTTTTGTTACAAACTATTACAAGTCCTTTTCCTTTCATTACATCTCTGACACGTAATATTGGTAATATTACGTGTCAGTCTTTATTTATGCATGTATCAATAAATGGCCTAATCAATGTTTAAAAAGTTTCCACCCTTTCTGCTTGCCGCCTTGCTCAGTGGCATTATAGCAAGTATGGCTGCTTATTTTCTTCAAAATACCAGCCATGATGAGATATCCTTCGAGAGCTTCCAACCGGAACAAATTCAATATGCAGACGAGGAACCAGAGCATCTTCTCGTCAGGCTCAAAGGTGAATGGCTGTTCACTACAGGAGACGATCGCGCATGGGCTGAAACAAATGCGGATGATAGCGACTGGCAATCAATTTGGTCAGGAAAAACCTGGGAAGAACAAGGCTACGATCATTATGACGGCTTTGCATGGTACAGAAAGCGCGTAGTTATAGCTGATACTGAGGAAAAAGCAGACCTCTTTTTCAAACTAGGGGGAATCGATGATGCAGCTGAGATATTTGTCAATGGCAAGCTTGTGGCAAGCTCTGGTGCAATGCCTCCTAATTATGAAACAGGCTATCTCAATCCTCAGCAGTACCGAGTGTCTCAGGACGTGATTAACTGGGGGAAACCGAATGTTATCGCTATACGAGTCTATGATGGAGGCGGCGAAGGTGGATTGAGAGGAGAAAGTATGGGGATCTACACGACTTTGCCCCGCCCCAAGCCTGACTTAGACCTTGCTGGCACTTGGGAATTTATTACAGAACCAAAACTTGATGAGCTAGGCGAAGATGCCATTTGGTCCGAGATCAAGGTGCCGGGAATTTGGGAAAACCAGGGTTATGAAAACTATGATGGCTTTGCCTGGTATAGAAAAACGATAACACTCCCCAACACATTTGGCAATGAACAGTTAGTCCTACTATTGGGGCGTATCGATGACCTGGATGAAGTTTATGTAGATGGCAAAAAAATAGCTTCCACTGGGGCGATGACAAAACATCATGGCACTGTTAATGGCAAGGAATGGAAAGCCCTGAGAGGGTATTATATCCCGGAAGGAATCGTACAAATAGGCAAGCCTCATGAAATTGCGGTGCGGATTTACGATGGCGGAGGCGAAGGAGGAATCTATGAAGGGCCTATTGGTATTATTTCGCAAAGCAAGTATGTTGCATTCTGGAAAAAGCACCGCAACCGACTGAAGTAGAGATCATTACATGACAAAGGCTATTTCATATTGCATCCTTATTATTTGCATTCTTTTCGGGAAAAACCTCCTGGCAGGCGACTATTATACAAACTATCGTCCGCCGATGCGCACCAAAATAAAGCTCTCAGGCTCTTGGAAATTCTCCATTGGTGATTTGCCAGATTGGGGCAAGGTAGGGTACGATGATACCGACTGGGAAGACATCAAAGTCCCATCCAACTGGGAGGAACAAGGCTTTCATGGTTACAATGGTTATGCCTGGTATCGCAAGACATTCAAAGTGGGAAATGACCTGGGAGACAAGGCACTTATGCTCGTCCTGGGCTATATCGATGATGCAGATGAAGTATATCTCAATGGCGAATTAATAGCTTCCTCCGGTGCCTTTCCTCCACATTTCAAAACAGCTTATGAACAGGAGCGACTTTATCCTCTTCGTCATGATATGCTGAGAAAAAATGAAGAGAATGTTATCGCTGTACGCATCTATGATGGTCATTTTGAAGGAGGCATTATCCGAGGCGATGTTGGCATATTTAGCATCTTAAATCAAAAGGAGCCCGACCTTAATCTTACTGGAAGGTGGATGTTCAGAACAGGAGACCTCAACTACATTCCTGTTACAGACAACTTTTATGGCGAACCTATCAATGTGCCTGGCCATTGGGAAAAGCAACTTGCCCCAGGATATGACGGTTATGCATGGTACCAAAAGTCTTTTTGCCTTCCTACCGACCTTCAAGGAAAGAAACTGGTTTTAGTGATTGGTAAAATTGATGATACCGACATGGTCTTTCTCAATGGAAAGCAAATAGGCTCCACGGGGCTCACCTGGGATGGACAAATTGAACATGACGATCATCACTCATGGGAAAAGGTTAGAACCTATTTTATACCAATGGACGTGCTCGAAACAGACGGTAATAACATTCTAAATGTTAGAGTCCATGACTGGACCGGAGATGGTGGAATTTACCAGGGACCTGTTGGGCTGGTCAGACAGGAGAAATTGATTTCGTTTTTGCGAAAAAATTAAGTCGTTTGACAAGGTGCTACTTCCCCTTTTTTCGAATACCTTACCCTAGATATTCACTTCTCTCGAATGGTTGAAAAACATACGTGAGTAGCAAGTATCGAGCAGCAAAGACCAAGTCGAAAAAAGCCCTACTTAGGCGCGCGACGCAACAACCATATTGCAAGCGGAAAGAATAAAATATTAGGCATCCACACAGCCCAAAAAGGCTCAAAATCGTCCCCTACTGCGGCTTTTCCTACATACAATAAGGCGATATAGGTAAAGCAAATCACCAAGCCCAAACCAATCTGGACAGCGATACCTCCGCGTGATTTGCGGCTAGACATCGCGAAGCCTATAAGCGTCAGAATAATCACCGCAATAGGATCGGCGTAGCGGCGATGATGCTCTGAGTACAGATCAAAAAGAATATCAGAGCCACGCATTTCTTCCATGTGGATGTACTCTTTGAGGTCAGGGAGGGTCATAGCCTCGGCCATCATCTCACGGACCTTCAGGTCCGAAGGAAGCAACAGCATCGTCGTATCCATTTCGGCAATAAATACAAGCTTCTCCTGGAGGCCATTGAAGGTGCGCTTCTCGACGCGCTTCAGTCTCCATACATTGAGTGAATCAATGTACTGAATGCGATCAGCCTTCAGGCGCATGACAAAGTCATTTCCTTCTTTTCGTTCCATCATAAAGCCTGTGCCTTCGGCGCGGGCAGCCTGGTAATATTCGAAGGACACAAATGTATCGTCAGCAGACACCTTCTTGTGGACATTCTTTGTCCGCGATTTATTATCACTTCGAAATTTGTGCTCATAGTCAAAGACCAATTGTCGATCAACTGAATTGGGGACAACATAGCTTTTGAGGTAAAAGGATCCCGCTGCGATTACGACTGCCAACGCCACATACGGCAACAGAATCCGATAGAAGCTCACGCCACCCGAAAGCAGTGGAATAAGTTCCGTCCGTTGGGCCATTCTGGAAGTAAAGAATACCACCGCGAGAAACACACAAATCGGTGTCAGGAGATTCGCAAAGTAGGGCACGACATTGTAAGCGTAGTTTTGAAGTATCTCGCCTAAGGCCGGACCATCATCTGCAAGAAACTTGTCGCTTTTCTCATTAAAATCAACCACAATTACAATAGCAATCACTGCCAGGAGCAAAAAGAAAAATGCTCCGGCAAAACGCTTTATGATATAGCTATCGAATTTGGACATTTTCTGGCTGTTGGCTGTTGGCTGTTGGCTGTTGGCTGTTGGCTGTTGGCTGTTGGCTGTTGGCTGTTGGCTGTTGGCTGTTGGCTGTTG
>JBGCFB010000209.1:0-3356 GCA_045106685.1 Bacteroidia bacterium
ATGATTGGTTCCGCATAAATAATGACAAAGTCTTTGGCCTGGCAAAAAGGCTTTGGATGAAAAGATGGCCGGACTCACCTGAATGGAATAGCTATCAGGTTAAGCTTATAAAAGAGCAATTAAAGAGCAGCAGCAATTTATCTGAAGCTGTGCAAAGAAGGTTTTTGAATAAAGGCTATATAACCTTGCATAGCTCTGGAGGTAGCCAGCTTAAAGTTGATCTGATTTTTAAGGACGAGATCGTTTCGATAGAGTCGGGTGGAAATTATTTAGGACTACCGTGGATTGTAAATGAGAACCAATACTTGAATCAAAATATATCAGATATTCTTTACCAAATAATCCCTAACAATGAGGGATTTAACAGAAAGCGGCTGGAAAGGCAAGATCAACAAGTAATACTTGAAGGAATTGTAAGGCAGGTATATAATGATGATTGTGAAAGAAAAGTCAAGTTGCTTGCTTATTACAATTATGAAAATGAAGTCAATGAATTAAGAAGTAAATACAATGTATGGGGATTCGAAGAAAAAAGATCAGCTACTGGTAATTGGGATGGAGAACATCGATTATTCATGTATGCTAAAGACACGCTTGAAGAAAGGAATATCCGTTTTGAAATTTGCCTGACAATAGAAGGAAGTTCCCTTTTTACACGAGATTCAATTCTGAAAAAAGCGGACGATTATGCGTTTTTAGTTAAACAAGTCCCCTTTCTTTTAGACTACTTAGATGGAAATCCCAAGCGAAGTTTAGATATTACTTTTGATAATGGGAACTCTTTAAGCGAAAAAGTCAAAGAGCATCAATCAGCAAAAAAATCGTGGTATTCTGGAGCCTGTTTAGATGGAAAAACAGAAGAATATCTAGATAGGTGCGTAGCCTTTGTGTTAAGGGATCATGAAGGAAATGGGTCAAATTGGCTTATAACACCAGAATTGGATGTTATATTAGTATACTACCAGCATCCAAAGGTTTACAAATACTCGGATGAAGACTTAGGTTTGAAAGGGCCGAGTATACGATATGCATGTAAACATTTTGAATTGAACGGAGAAATAAAAAAATGAGACTAAGGTGTGACAGATAAAATGCCTTAAAGGCACATATTCGCGCAATTCCATGTATACGCTTTCCAATAAACGAAACCTATCCCGTCTCATCCACCTGCTGTTTTGGTTACTGTTGGGAGGAATCCTATTGGCGGTTTATCAGGAGTTTGTCGGAGGATGGAAAGCAGCGTTGGTACCTACGCTGATCAATCTGTCTGGGCTCATCGCCCTTGCTTACATCCATATTGAAATTCTGATTCCACGCTATTTCAACTCCCGGCGGTATGGTAGCTATATCGGTCTGTTGGTTGCCACCTTATTATTGACTTCTACCTTTCGGTTTTTTGTAGGCTCAGCTACGGTTGAATGGCTCGGTTGGGATTTGAGAGCGCAATTCAACCCAAACTATTTTATTGGGATGGTACTGAGCGGAGGATTCGTGGTGCTTATTTCGATTCCCTTGCAATTGGTAGATAGTTATTTTAAAAAAGCAGAACTCGAACAGGCACTGACCAACCAACAGTTGGAAGCTGAATTGCGCTTCCTCAGAGCGCAGGTTAATCCTCATTTCCTGTTTAATGTGCTGAATAATATCTACTCACTAAGCTTCACACAATCGCCTTTAGCGCCTGAAATGATCCTCAAGCTCTCAGGAATGATGAGCTATATGCTGTATGATTGCAAAACCGATCAGGTCAAGCTATCGGACGAGATTCAATATCTGGAAAACTTCATCGCCCTTCATCAACTCAAAAAAGAGGGAGATATGAATGTGGTGTTTGAGACAGAGGGCAATTTGGCCGGCATCTCTATTACTCCGATGCTTTTTATTCCTTTTTTTGAAAATGCCTTCAAACACGGAAACCTGGAAGATCTGCAAAACGGATGGCTGAAAAGTAAACTATCGGTTGAAAATGGATCGGTCTCATTTGTTATTCAAAATACTTTTTCGAACTTAAAATCTAAACATGAAAAAGGAGGTGTTGGACTAGAAAATACCGAGCAAAGGTTAGCGCTTCTGTATCCGGATCGGCATCAACTTTCCATTTCGACTCATGACGATATTTTTCATGTTGCTTTAGAACTTGAAGTTGTCTAACAAATCCCAAAAGGATTGTCATGTCGAGCCGCGGAGCTGGCGAGACATCTTGACTTTTAGCTAATTGGTCGATAAAGTCAAGATTTCTCCTCAGCTACGCGAGTCGAAATGACAAATTTTCTAAAAAATTGGCTTATGCGGATTCGTTAGACAGCCTCCTTGAATATTAAATTCAACTCCAACATTTCAGTATGAAATATCAGTGCATCATCGTAGACGACGAACGTCCTGCTTTAAAGCTTATCGAGGCATATCTCGAGAAGCTGCCGCATATTGAAGTGGTAGCTACTTGCGAAAATGCGTTTGAAGCGCTGGATGTCCTCCATCAACAACCTGTTGATATACTTTTTCTGGATGTGAATATGCCTGGACTGACGGGATTTGAACTGTTGAAGTCATTGTCATCGCAGCCCCAGGTCATCATGACAACGTCATACCGCGAGTATGCAGTCGAAGGATTTGAGGCGAGTGTTACCGATTACCTGGTAAAGCCTTTTGCTTTCCAGCGATTTCTTCAAGCAGTCAATAAAGCCATCGACAATATCAAAACGCAGGCACATCAAGCGCCTGTTACCCTACATGATGAAAAGGAAAAGCAGGAGATTAACATTCTGCGAGCAGGTGCTAATTCCTTTTTTATTCGAAAGAATGGAAAAATGGAAAAGGTCAACGTGCATGAGATTTTGTATGTGGAGAGCATGCGAGAATACGTATCCATCCATGTGGCAGACCGCCGCTTTGTCGTTCATCAAACGATGCGAGGAATGGAGGAAAAACTTCCACCGCCTGATTTCATGCGCGTCCATCGGTCATTCCTGGTCTCGATGAATCATCTTGACACGGTTCAGGGAAATACTATTAAAATCGGGGACAAGGAAATTCCGATAGGAGGGAGCTACCGCCAGGCATTCTTTGAGCGGATTGAGATGTTATGATGTCTAAAAACTTCTCCAATTGTCTATGCCTAAAATAGGTTGACAAAAAGTTACAGGTTAAACTCGATTGATAATTGCATAGGGTCCTTGACAGAATCGTTAGGATACTCAAATGTAAAAATTTCTAGCACAGGCCTGTTTTGTATAGGAAGTTCTTTGATGTATGCTTCAAATTCGACAGGCGTTTTTCCCATTAAAGCGTCATGTGGTCTATCGGTATTGTATGCGTGGATGGCTCTTGTCAGTGCCTTCTCTAGTTGCTTGACCGAT
>JBGCFB010000021.1:0-3963 GCA_045106685.1 Bacteroidia bacterium
TAACCCTGCACCTATGCATGCTTCCGTGGCTGCAGGTGTTTCAAAACGAGGCCTTCTAGCAGCTAATGAAGTCGCAGGTGGAATCTGGGTAATGGGACGCAGCACCGCAGCCTTCGGCTGTAACCTCAATCCTATGACGGCGCTTACCACCAGTAATTGCCCATTGAGTGCGCCGCTGGCAAGCTTTTCCTCAAATACAACTCAGACTTGCCCAGGCGGAACTGTCACCTTCACAGATCAAAGCCAACGCACCACTTCATGGGACTGGCGCTTTCCTGGCGGTACTCCTGCCACTTCCACACAGCAAAATCCAACGGTCACTTACAATACAGCGGGCGTCTATGATGTGACGCTTATCGCCATCAATGCTGCTGGCAGCGATACCAGCTATCAGCAAGCTTATATTACTGTGGCTCCACCTGCTGCGACCATATCAGGCACTGCGAATATTATTACTGGAAATAGCGCCTTCATACGATTTGACTTAACGGGCACAGCTCCATGGAATGTAACCTACACCGATGGCACCACGAATTTTCCGATTGTAATTCCTCAGAGTCCGCACTTCGTTTCGGTAAGCCCAACAATCACCACAGCTTACACCATCGTTTCGGTCAATGACGCAGGCTGCGCAGGAAGTGGGCAAGGCAGCGCCAATATTACGGTGGGGCCACCACCCCCGCTAAGGCCCGGCTTTGGAAATCCCTACTGGAGTTTTGCAGATCAGGCAAGTTCAGGTATTGATGTGGTAAAAATAGGCCGAGGTTCAAACGTTCAGCGATGGCGCATCCCTTATAGCGGAATTGTAACGGATAACATTTCAGGCTTTGCTTCCGACGCGTGTGGTGAGCCCTTGTTTGCATTGGTTAACATAGACAGATCGCGTCCAAATAGCTCGTTCTGCATTGATATGCAAGGAAATGTATTGAATTCTGGCAATGGATTTAATGCCAAAAACGAACTAGCCGTCCAGCTTATACGAGTTCCAGAAACCCTCAATGAATGGTATGTTATTTATCACCGTCACAGCACGAATGCTTATTCATTGGAAAATGTACTCTATTCCCGTTTTAGAATAAACTGCGGCAACTTTACCATGCTACAAAAAGATATTCAACTCGTGGATGGAAGTGGTTCAGCGCGTTTATATACGACTCATAAGGCGATTAGCCCTACCACGCCAGTACGCCCAAATACGCACTGGCTATACTTATGCAGAAGACAGCAAGGCAGTTCAGCGACCTCGCTTGATCGTTTCTTGATTTCGAAACAGGGCATCACCTGGAGTGCCAATACAGGCGATATACAAGTACCGTGGTGGGGCCTAACATCGGCTGGTTCTCCGATAGAGCTTTCCTGGCAACAGGATAAAATCGCCGTTATGTATCGTAACCAGGACGTCAATACCACCGACCTGGTCATCTGGGATGCGAATCAGTTTTCAAATGCTCCAGCTGCGCATCAGCGTGTCAGTCTTGGAGACCTGATACTGCAACCCGACTTAGCTGGTATTGTCACCACAGCAGCAGCGGTGGATCAAATCGGCCAGACGAATAACAGCCTCCTATTCTTACGAAATTTTGAAAGAAAAATGTCCCGTCTTGAATTCAGCCCTAGTGGCCAATACCTCTATATTGGGGCAGGTGGATTTGTATCTGGAAATTTTTCAAATATCGACTATCTAGGGCAAATTGACTTAAATACGCCTTACCCTTACGCAGTTCGTCTCCAGATACAAGAACCGCCCTTTGGCACATATAATGCCACTACAGGCCAGGGCTGCAATCGCGCTAACAATGCTAATTGTAACAATAGCTTCTTTGCCAATATCGGGATCCGGTCAGGCTACGATGGCAAGCTCTACTTTTTTAAGTTCCATTCAGATTCGGCCTACGTAATCCCGCAACCGGATGCTCCAATGCCCCAAATGCTCACTCCAGGCTGGGTCAGTCTCGCTACCGCGACAGATACCAATATTTACATGGGAGCAGGCGGTTCAATTTCTACAATCGAAAATATTGATGGTTATCGCTATCCGATTGAGAATCAAACAACTCCAGTAATTGTGTCCATGAGAGGATGTGAAGGCTGTCTTGCTTCTGCCGCATCACCTCAGGATTTTGAGATATCCACGCCAGGAGGTACTGTGCTTTTTTGTGAAACGATAGAGCAATGCCCTGATACGATTAATGTATGTGTGCATCCCGATAGTGTCTATCACCTCACCTGGATACAAACGGGTATGTTCTTCAATAACGCAATTGTAAACGGCGTAGCGCAGCAAGATTCGTTTGTATTTGTAGCCAATACAAGACCAAATGTAGTCCTGCCGCAACTCCCCACCATTTGCGATACAGCGCTGCAACCGATTTCACTTAGCGCGATTCCACAAGGCGGCACTTTCAGTGGACCTGGCGTAGTAGGCAATCAGTTCTTGCCAGCAGTTGCAGGAACTGGGGACCACTGGATCGTGTATGAAATAATCGACCCAAACACTCGCTGCAAAGGAATTGATTCTACTAAAATCACAATCGAGTTCTGCTGTAACCTGGGGGCAGTTTCTACGCTTATCCAAACCGTCGACTTACGTTGTTTTGGAGAAAATATCGGTAGCGTTTCTGCGGTGGTAAGTGGCGCAACTCACGTCCCGCTTACGTACTCTTTAAATGGGCAAGCCTATCAAAATAGCAATCAATTTTCAGGCTTGGGGGCGGGTATCTACACCATATATTTACGAGATACACTGAACTGTGACACAAGCATTTTATTTGAAATTAGATCACCTGACCCGTTCATTATTCATGATAGTTTAATCGGAATCAGCTGTTCGGGTCAAAATGATGCATCTATTTTGGTAGATACCAGTGGAGGAACAAAGCCACTTAGTTTGTTCTTTAACGGCTCTCCAAGTGGCGGTAACACACATTTCGACAACCTAAGTCCTGGCAATTACCAGATTGTAGTCAGAGACGCAAACGGTTGTAGTGACACTGTCGATGTTCAAGTTCCGATTAGACCTCCCCTGAGTATTTTATTTGAGCTTATTCAGGATGAAATATGCTTGGGAGAAGAAGATGGGAAAATTCGGATTCGAGGTATCGGAGGAACCGGAAGTGGATATGAGTTTTCGCTTGATGGTACTAATTTCCAGGTAGCAGACAGCTTCCTCAATTTGTCTGCGGGGAATTATACCATCTTCCTCAAAGACAGTAACGACTGCCGGACAAGTGAGACTTTCACCATCGATCCAGGAAGCCAGTCTATAGCCGATTTCACTGTAAGCACCGATGAATGTGTATTGCCTACCCCTGTTTTATTAAGTAACGCAAGCCAAAACGCTGTTCAGTATGACTGGAACTTTGGGAATGGTTCAAGCCGTCAAGGCTTTGAGCCGACCTTCACTTACACAGATGGAGGAAGCTATACCATCACCCTGATAACGACTGATGGAAACGGATGCCGTGATACCGCAGAGCAGCCGATTGTAATACCTAGGGCCCTGGTCGAAGTTTCGCTTGACAGCATTGGCAATATCAGCTGTTTTGGGCGAAATGATGCGTTTATTCTCGTCGACACAAGCGGCGGCGTTCAGCCCTTTACTTTCCAAATAAATGGAAACCCAAACGGTAATGATCTTCGTTTCGCCAATCTAAGTCCAGGCAATTACCAGATCGTCGCGATCGATGCAAATGGTTGTAGCGACACGCTCGATGTTGAAATCCCTAACATCCCTTCCCTTGATATTGTATTTGAGTTGATTGAGGATGAAAAGTGTTTGGGAGAAATGAATGGAAGAGTTCGCTTTCGCGGTGTAGGAGGAAGCGGAAGAGGGTATGAATTTTCACTTGATGGCGTCAATTTCCAAGAGACCGATAGTTTTGCAAACCTAATTCCTGGCAACTATACCTTGTTTATTACAGATTCGGATGGTTGTCAAATAAACAGGCCTTTTACCATCGAAGC
>JBGCFB010000210.1:0-47177 GCA_045106685.1 Bacteroidia bacterium
TGGCACTTCAGGCATACTTCGTCTGCTGGGCGAAGCGAATGCACACAAACTCAGTCACGTCGTTATGCCCAACCGTCAAGCCGACGCCCTTGGTGAGACCATTGGAGATTGTCAATCTCAATGGCTGGATACCGTTCATCGCGGGAATACATTCACCGTGATAGGATTTAAGGACATCAACAAACTCATGCCGGTTTGGATACCTGTGCGTAGAGATAGTTTTGAATGGCACCCACCACAAGACTCTTGTTTGGAGTTGCCCTGGACAAGTAGAGTAGAAGGTTTTCTCTGCGAAGAGATTTCGCCTCAGCGTAAGTATGGCTTTAATCTCGATCTTTCCTGGCAATATTTCCAAAAAACAGAACGCAAGCTTTCAATTTCATGCCTGCTCAAGCACTCTTCTCCTAAACCAGTCAGTAAGTTTATTGCGATTCTAAAAAAGCAAGAAGGCCAGGACTGGATCGCGGATTATCCACTGCTTGATTCTGCCTACTTCGATTGGAAGCGCGACACATTCAACATTACGATTCCAGCATTTGACGTCTCACCACCAGCTGACACCAATCAGTCTATCGGTTGTTTTATCGTTAATGATAATCCGACGGACACGCTGTGGATTCGCGATGCGAAGATGTGGCTTGAGTAGTAAAAATCGCAGAGCGATTTCTTTTCATTACCTTTGGTTTCTTATGTTTCGACCCATTTATATTCTGATAGTTTCGCTTTGCGTCATGGCTCTGACAGCTTGCGATGACAAGCCCGGTAAGACGAAAAATACTGGTAACACCACTGCGCCAACGGTAAAGCCCGAGCCGGTAGCAGTGCCAGATTTTAGTGCCGACTCTGCATATGCATATATAGAGAAGCAACTTGATTTCGGGCCAAGGGCTCCTGGCACGAGTGCACACCGTAAGTGTGGCGATTGGATCGTGGCAAAACTAAAAGGCTATGGCGCTACCGTTGTAGAACAAGAGGGCGAAGTAAATGCCTGGGACATTGAAGGAAACGAACTGACACTTCCGATGCGCAATATTATCGCAAGCTTCGCTCCGGAGAAGGGGAGAAGAGTTGTATTCTCAGCGCACTGGGATACTCGTCCCTTCGCAGATCAAGATAATGAACGACAAAAGCAGCCAATCCCAGGAGCTAATGACGGCGGTAGTGGAGTAGCAGTATTGTTAGAAATGGCGAGTCACTTCAGTAAGCAAAACCCTAAGGTTGGGGTTGATCTTTTCTTTTGGGATGTAGAAGACCACGGTAATCCCTATGTCGAAAATTCGTACTGCCTGGGTACGCAATATTGGGGACGCTCACCGCATAAGCCCGGCTATAAAGCACTCTATGGCATTAATCTCGATATGGTAGGTGCCAAAGGAGCTACGTTTTTGTTGGAAGGGCATTCGCTTAGAATTGGAAAATCCCTTCTTGAAAAAGTATGGAAACGCGGAATTGAACTCGGCTATCAGCGTCAGTTTACCTACGTACCAGCAGGCGCAATTACAGATGATCATTATTATATGAATCTCGCCATGGGCATTCCGGTTATCGATATCATAGACATGCGCCCAAACAGCGGGCAAACCTTCTTTGGAGGTTGGCACACCCACCAGGATGATATCCACATGATTGATAGAGTCACGCTCAAGGCGGTAGGTCAGACCATGCTTCACATTGCATACGAGGAGGAATAGACCTCAGTGGCTACTCCATCACAAATAGCCTGGCAAAAATTGCGTCGCAATAAACTTGCGATGGCGGGCCTTATCTATATTGTGATCTGCGTGCTGGCAGCCATCTTTGCCTACCCGCTGGCCACAGACGATAGCCCACAGGCCAACGATCAAATTCTGAGCCTCCGCAAATTACCGCCAGGAACCTGTGTCGATATACTTCGCTTGCCTCAAGGGCAAGCCCCTGAAAGCAGCGCATTCGCCTGGCTGACAGGTTGGCCTCGTCGCGACAAGCCTTTGGCGCTCGCGCCAGGTACCACTCCAATAGAACAAGGCTCATTCCTCGAATATACCCTTTGGTCAGGTGAGAAAGTCCAGCGCAAACGCAGTGATTTTGGTACGAATCCAGAAATAGAAAAGCGCTGTTTTACGCTCGGAAGCGACGGTTACGGACGTGATCTGTGGAGTCGATTATTACTCGGTGCACGCGTGAGTCTTGCCGTAGGCGCCTTAAGTGTATTGCTGAGTTTGGCGATCGGGCTGACCTTAGGATTAGCTGCTGGTTACCTGGGTGGCTGGGTAGATCGTGTCGTGATGTGGTTCCTCTCAGTAATGTGGTCATTGCCGACCTTGCTGTTGGCGATGGCGCTTAGCTTCGTCATGGGTGGAGGATTCTGGCAATTGTTTGTGGCAATAGGCTTGAGCATGTGGGTGGAGCCTGCGCGCATGGTGCGCGGCGAAGCGCTTGCGGTGCGTAAACTTCCTTTCGCGGAAGCTGCCGAAGCACTCGGTTACGGCAAGTGGCGCATCATGTGGAAACACGTTCTCCCCAACGTATTTAATCCGCTCATCATCGTGGCGGTTGCCAATTTTGGAACAGCAGTGCTGATCGAATCGGGCCTCAGCTTTCTGGGCATCGGTGTCGCTCCTCCAACTCCGAGTTGGGGCCGCATGATCTATGAGGGCTATCAGTTTATTATGTTCGAAAATGGCGTTTGGCTGGCGCTCTTTCCTGGCCTTGCGCTTATTCTACTCGTGGTCAGTATCAATGTCCTCGGCATCGGATTGCGCGATGCGCTCGCGGAGCGGTAAGCCATTTTCATAGGAATATTCTTCATTAGGTCATTCGTCATTTAATCATGAACAATGATCTAATGATAAATGAAAGAAGGATAAAATTGCTACACTTATAAAACCAGTCCGCGCACTTATAAATCGGGCAAGCGGCTAAGTATTGGGATGGCAACCTTTGAGACTCAATTATATACTCAAAGCAATCCTAATCCCAATTGTATGAACTACCCCACGCCCTTCTCAAGTAAGGCCATTTTACTATTCTCATCTGTAAAGCTCCTCAGTCTATGCCTGTTGCTAGGCTGGGGTTCACTTTTTGCCCAGCAAGCTGATGAAGCTCCCAAGGGTGATATGCGTGTGATCACCTTTGACAATCTGCCAGCAGCCAGTGAAGCGCTCCGCCTTAGTGCTGATGTTCTCGAAATTCAGGAAACTGATGACCTTATTTTAAGCAAAACCTTTACCGATCGCCTGGGCTACACCCACGATCGCATGCAGCAGTACTATCAAGGTATTAAGGTTGAAAATGCCGTTTGGACCATTCACCAAAAGCAAGGCCGCATCACCTCCATGAGCGGAAATGCCAAAGCACTGGGACAGGTCACCACATTTGCCTCGATCACAGAAGAAAACGCGCTGCAAGCTGCGCTCGACCACGCTCAGGGAAAGCGTTATATGTGGCAGCATTTTGGTCATCGTCATATGTATCCAAAAGCCGAAAAGGTCATTTATAAAGGCCCTGAAGGAAAAATGGAACCACGGCTTTGTTACAAATTTGATATCTATGCTACAGAGCCTTTATATCGTGCTGATGTCTACATCGATGCGATGACGGGCAATTTTATAGGAGAAAATCAAAAAATCCACCACGCCAATGTAGCCGCTTCTGGAGCGACATTGTACAACGGAATCCGAAATTTTACCGCTGATTCATACAATGGATCATACCGCCTTCGCCAGACCAGTAGCGGAAGTGGCGTTCGTACTTATAGTCTCAACAATGGCGTCAGCTATGGAAATGCGAGCGACGTTACGAGCAGTACCACCAATTTTACATCCAATCCTACCGCAGTACAGGCACACTGGGCTTCCGAGCAGGTGTACGACTATTTTTTACAAGACCACAGCCGCAACTCATACGATGGCAATGGAAGCGTTTTGCAGTCATATGTAAACTACGGAACCAACTATGTCAATGCATTTTGGGACGGTGTGCGCATGACCTATGGAGATGGAAATGGCTCAACCTATGGACCTCTGGTTTCCATTGATATTGTAGGGCATGAGATCGCACACGGCGTTACGCAGAACTCTGCAAACCTGGTGTATATGAATCAGTCGGGTGCGCTAAATGAGTCCTTCTCAGATATTTTTGGAGAGTGTATTGAAAAATTTGCCACCGGAACGAACGACTGGCTCATGGGTGATGACATCACATTGGGCAATACGCAGCCGCTTCGTAGTATGTCAAATCCCAATGCGCGTAACCATCCTGATACCTATTATGGAACACACTGGTATACCGGTGCAGGCGACAACGGAGGCGTGCATTATAACTCTGGTGTGCAGAATAAGTGGTTTTATATTTTGGTAAATGGGGAGTCTGGTACCAATGACATTAATGATGCATACAATGTTACTGGAATCGGTATGGACAAAGCTGCGGATATCGCTTACCGCAATCTGACCGTGTATCTGACACCCAATTCCAATTATTATGATGCGCGCCTGGGTGCTATCGAATCTGCGATTAACTTATTCGGTGCCAATTCTGCCGAAGTTATCGCCACGACCAATGCCTGGTATGCTGTAGGCATCGGAGATGAGTACGGGGTGACTTCATTCTGTAATTCTCGCGGCTTGAATACATCGCGCATTTGGATTGATAATGTCGGTGTCAACAGTACCAATTACCCATCTGGAACGCAAACATTGGGTTATCAGGATTATACCAATAATACGTTTTCTGCTTTGGCAGGAGCGGCTGCCAGTCTGAACCTCAGTTCAGGAAATGCGAGCAATTATGCTACCTATGGCCGTTTTTGGAAGGTGTGGATTGATTATAATAACGATGGAGACTTTGAAGATCCGGGAGAAGAGGTATATGCCAATACGGCTTCCAGCCCGTCGGTTTCCAATGCCATCATCAATGTTCCTGTGAATGTGAGCGGCTCGGCGCGCATGCGCGTGAGCATGTCCAGTAATCCGAATTTCGGTCCATGCAGCATGCACAGCTATGGCGAAGTCGAGGATTATACCATCGTATTTACCAGCGTAACCGCTTGCCCCAATAACCAGGCACCGACCATCAGTACGACCGTTTCCGGAACCTATTTTCATGTAACTGATCCTGTCACCATTTCTGCTATCGCTTCTGATCCTGATGGCACTGTCCAACTCGTAGTATTCTACTCGGGCAATACCGTGATCGGCGTAGACAATTCCGCTCCCTTTAGCATGACCACAACTTCACTTCCCGGAGCCAATCATTATATATATGCAGTAGCCTACGATAATTGTAATGACACCGCCCACTCCAACGGCACCTATGTTTTTGTACTGGACCCTTGCGCAGGGAATATTCAGCCTTCTGTTTCAGTTGCTGTTAATGATCCGATAATCGACGCCGGACTAGGCGAAACGCTCATCGTAACTGCTAATGCTTCTGATACCGATGGCACCGTGGATCGGGTAGTGCTACTCGTAAGCGGCCAACTCCTGAGCGATTTTAGTGCTCCGCCATATCAGTGGTCTGGGCAACCCCAGTTTGCAGGTACTTGGGATATATGGGCTATCGCATTTGACGATTGTGGAGACACCACCTGGTCCAACACCATTACGATTACCGTTACGCATCCATGTGAGGGCAATCGTAACCCTTATGTAGGACGTAATGTGTCGGCCAGCACCTTGACTCAAGGTCAACCATTGACCATTAATGCATTTCCTAACGACCCCGACGGGAACCTCAAGGATGTCGAGTTTCTCGTGAATAATGTGGTCGTATTTACGGATGATACGCCGCCTTACACACATACCACAACTAATCTTGTCCTGGGCGGGAATGGCATCCGCGTGCGCGCAACCGACTCTTGCGGCGCTTCGCAACTTACTGGTGCGCTCACCGTCGTGGTGAATCCTGCACCATGCTCCAATAATCAGGCTCCGACGGTAAACCTCAACCTTTCGACCACCTTCGCCGATGCGCAGCAAGGCGACTCAGTCGTGTTCGACATCAGCGCTTCAGATGCCGATGGCACGATTACCGAAATCGTGTTTTTGGCAGACGGGAATATTGTAGACATAAGCACAGGAGCCGCTATTCGCAATGTGGTCTATCCGATATTTCCAGGTGTGTACGAAGCCTCCGCTTTCGCTGTCGATAACTGTGGTGATACGACCCATGCGACACCCGTCGATCTGACAGTAGTGAACGCATGTTATGGTTTGCCTGGCCCTTCAGGCTCTTTGGCACCCACCCAAAACCCAATCAATATCAATCAAACGGTCACCTTCAACGCCTTTGCTACTGATCCTAATAATGACCTGAATCGAGTCGAGTTTCATGTGGGCGGTCAAATTGTGCATACCGATTATGCCGCACCTTATACGCACAGTATGAGCTTCGCAACGGCAGGGCAGTACACGATCGAAATATGGATCTATGATGATTGTGGATCGGGCTTTAAGCCGGGCGCTACCTTTTTGACAGTGAACAATAATACGACCTGCAATGTGTCTGTCGATAGTGAGGACTTCGAAAGTGGTTGGGGAATCTGGATTGATGGTGGTGCTGACGCCATGCTCAGAACCAACGGAGCATTTGCTAACAGTGGTGTGCAAAGTGCTGGTATTCAGGATAATACAAGTACTTCTGTTATCACGACTGTGCCGCTTAATCTCATTACATTCACCGAGCTTACCGTGGCATTCAGCTACTATGCTGTGAGTATGGATAATGCGAATGAGGACTTCTGGTTGCAAATTTCGACCGACGGTGGAAGCACCTATACGACTGTGGAGGAATGGAATGAGAGTGATGAATTTGTCAATAATGTCCGCTACAATGATCAGGTGACGATCCAGGGCCCGTTCCCTGCCGATACGCGCATCCGCTTCCGCTGTGATGCCTCCGGCAATGGCGACGATGTCTACCTCGACGATATCGTCTTGACAGGATGTAGCTGGGGTTCTGAACCCTGTCGCGTGTTCGGTGATAGCGACGGTGATGCGATCTGCGATCCGTTTGATAGTTGTCCGAATCTCGATAACAGTCTTATCGGTTTGCCGTGTGATGACGGAGATGCGAATACGACGGGTGATGTGTGGGGACAAAATTGCGCTTGCGCTGGTGTTCCGGCAGGCTGCGGTATCGTCATCGATGCGGAGGATTTTGAGGGCGGATTTGGTGACTGGAATGATGGAGGCGCTGATTGTATTCGTGCCAATAATGCGGCTTTCGCCAACAGCGGTACATACAGTATCAACCTGCAGGATGATGGCGCAACTGCGAATATGACCACTGACCTGTTTGACCTGAGTGCTTACAATGAAGTGACAGTCGCCTTCAGCTATTTCACAGTAAGTATGGACAATAGCAACGAGGATTTTTGGTTGCAAATATCGCTTGACGGTGGCGCAACCTTCACGACTGTGGAGGAGTGGAATCTGAATGATGAATTTGTAAACAACACGCGCTATAATGATCAGGTCGTATTGCAGGGGCCGTTTTCTGCGAATGCAAAATTCCGCTTCCGCTGTGATGCCTCTGGTAATGCTGACGATGTCTACATCGACGATGTGTTGATTACCGGCTGTCAGGGAAGTTCCTTCAATTTTGGAATTATGGGAGAAGGCCCGGCAAGTAACACCCAAGGTGGCGACCAGCTTAGTGAAATCACTATTCCTGAATCTACGATATCAGTGTTCCCTAATCCATTTTCCGATGTGCTCAATATCGTGCTGGATAAAGGACATGGCTATGACCGAATTGTCCTGATGGATATTCAAGGGAAGGTCATCGATACAAAACATATAGGCGAAGCCACCCGCGAAGTCCGCTGGGACATCCAGGATATTGCCGCAGGAGTCTACAATCTGCGCCTCACTGGAAAGGGCGAAGCCACGACGAAACGTTTGGTGAAAACGACGGATTAACACAGCGTGTAGTAGGGGACCTCACGAGCCTATGTGCTTGTGGGGTCCAATCTTAAAAAAACTCGCTACTTGATACTCGATCCTTGATACTAAACCCAAAATGTCTACATCGGCATTTTATCTCAGAGCTACCCTCGCTCGAAATAGTTGAAAAACACACGAGAGTAGCGAATATCGAGCAGCAAGTATCAAGTGGTAAAAGGTATCCTGTGGTTTACTCACGAGCCTATGTGCTTGTGGGGTCCAATCTTTAGATGTATATCTACTTCGTAAATAGTTAATCGCTAATCTGCAATCGTCATTCCTCTTTGTAAACAAGCCAATTGCAGATTGCAGAATGATGATTAGCGATTGGAGAAGTCTACTCTGTCTATGACCAAAACTGATTTTAACATGTACATTCGTTTTACCTATCAGGTCTTCTTTCACGAGACCTGATTCTGCTTTTTTTAATATGAAAAAACTCTTCCTCCTTCCGCTTGTGTTAATGCTTTGGGGAGAAAGCAACGTACTGATAGGGCAAGACCGGGCTGTGATTGACAGCCTGCGCGCTCGACTCCCCGAAAATCCTGGCCCTCGTAACACGCAGGATTTGTATAATCTCGCCATCGAATTTTCTAAATACGGTGCTGCGCTCGATTCTATTCAGGTAACGCTGGACCAAATTTTGGAAATAGCGGAACGCTATGACCATACCGCCTCCTATGTCCGCGCCAATTTCCTTCAGGCTATCGTAGCCTACCGCAATCAGGATGTGAAAAAGTCCAAGTACTTTTTTGAACAGGCTCATGCAATTCTGGACACTTCTTATTATACCGATTGGCAGGTATCTATACCCAATGCTTTGGGAGTTGTGAACGCAGCCCTAGAGTTAAATGACCTTGCCGTCAAGTATTACCTTGAGGCTATTGCTGTTGCAGAAGCAAACAAGAAGGCCATTGGCTTACCGCAGGCTTGTGGAAATTTGGCTATTCTGTTTGGGAATATGAACGAGACCGAAAAGGCTATGATCTATTTTCAAAAAGCGATTTCCCTGAATACCAAAAGCAAAAATAAGGTCGGGGCGATTACGAATATGTACAGCCTGAGCGAGATGTTTCTTAATGAAGACCTACCTGACAGCGCACAGCTTTATGCGGAGCGTGTATTGCAGGAAAGTAAGGCAATTAAGTATAAACTAGGAATCATCCGTGGGCATAAGAGCCTCGGGAATATTTTTGCCAAAACCCATAAAACTGCGCAGGCAAAATTTCATGCAGATTGGGTGCTTGAACATGCTGAAATGGGCGCAGAAAAACGCGTTGATCGCCTGTCTGCATTTCGTATTCTTGCTTTGTCAAATGCACAGTCTGGTAGAAGAAGCGCGGCTTATGAAGCTATTGATAGCGCATTATTTATACTGAATGCAATCCAGATGCCTTTGTATAATGCTAGTACCTATGAAAATCTCTGTGATGCCTATGAAGCATTAGGGGATTACCAAAAAGCGCTGGTATTGCACCGTAAGTTTTATACAATCCAGGATAGTCTTCGCGGAGCGGAAACTCGGAAGCGCGCCCTTTCGATGCTGGAGTTATATGAGACGGAAAAAAAGGAGCGCGAAATTTTGGGGCTTTCCCTTAAAACAGAAAAGCAGGCTTCCAAGCTCAAGCGCAGGAATCAGCTCCTGTGGTTTTTGGGCGGTATCACCTTACTTACGATCCTGGCGATGTATCTCATCTTTCGCCAACGAGCGTTCAAGGCGAGGGAAAAAGCGCTTGAAGCTGAACAGCGACTCTTGCGTATTCAGATGAATCCACACTTCCTGTTCAATGCTCTATCATCGATACAAAATTACCTGTTTGATAAAGATGACATAAAAAAGGCATTGCATTATATGGCTCGTTTTTCGCAACTTATGCGCCAAGTACTGGAGTATGGCAGAGAAACCTTTATTAGCCTTGAAGATGAAATCGATACACTCGAAAATTACCTGAGCCTTCAGCAGCTTCGCTATGATCAGGCCTTTGATTATGAGATAGAAATTGATCCTTCATTGAATTCCTGGGAGATACGGGTGCCGCCGCTGATGGCGCAGCCTTTTGTGGAGAATGCCATCGAGCATGGAAAAGTACATGAAGTAGAGAATGGGAAGATTTGGATTCGTTTTTTAAAAGATAAGGATCAAATCAGGCTTGTAGTAGAGGACAATGGGCAGGGAAGAGCAAAGAGTAAAGTGATCAATGTGGATAAGAAGCATAAGTCTTTAGCGACCAGTATTACCAAAGATCGCCTTGCTGTGCTGGGTGATTTGACGAAGCGTAAATTCGCTTTTAATATTATCGATTTGCCTAACCGAGGCACCAAGGTTGAATTTGAATTACCTGCTACAGAATAGATATGCGAGCCATAGTTGTCGATGATGAGAAAAATGTAAGAGAGGTTCTGGTGAAAATGCTCCATGTGTTTTGTCCAGAAGTAGAAGTCGTGGGACAAGCTGATAATATTGCCAAGGCAACGGATCTGATGCGTGCCGGCGATTTTGATATAGCCTTTTTGGATATTCAGCTTCAGGACGGGACGAGTCTTGATTTGCTGTACCAATTTCCTGAAAGGAGTTTCCAATGTGTCTTTGTGACAGCCTATGACCAGTATGCGATCGATGCGTTTCGCCTGAGTGCGATCGACTATCTGCTGAAGCCGGTGAGCCCTGACTTGTTACAGGAAGCGGTCGCCAGAGCCAAGCTGTCGATGGGAAAAGGCGCTTCGCCGCAAGCGCTCGAAGTGATCCGCGACTACTTGCGTCCTACGCCATTAGAGCAACCGCGTATTATCCTGAAAGATGCGGAGAATATGTTCGTGGTGAATATAGCTGAGATTATTCGCTGTGAAGCGGACGGCGGTTATACGCATTTCTCCTTGCAGGATGGACGACGTATCGTCACTTCCCACAATCTCAAAGAATATGATACGCTTCTAAAGCCGCTCGGCTTTGTGCGGGCGCATCACGCGCATTTGGTCAACACCCGCCATATCGTCAATTTTTCACGCCAGGATGGGGGCATGCTCCATATGACAAACAACGATCTCGTACCCGTTTCGCACCGCAAGCGCGAGGCTTTGCTTAAGGCGATTCAGGGTGGCGCGATAAATTGAGAAAAGAAAGAGTCGTTTTTTTCTTCAGAGCGAAATAGCACCGAGTAAATCGCTATTTTTCGCATTATGAAATCACTCTCCTTCCTGATCCTTGGTTTGCTATCATGTCTTTGGACAATGGGGCAGGGAGATGCTGGCCAGTCCGTCAGTCCGGTTTATCAGATAAACTCCTTCCAACACGAGATCGATCTGCATGATTTCACGGATGTGATGTTTGACGCACCGGATAAACTTTCTCCGGAAGCGATCATAGCTGGAGAGGTGCAAAAGCCGTGGCGCTCGCTTAAAAGTGCGAGAACAAACAAGTTTCATTCTGACAGTCTTCCCTGGGCCAGAATCTCGATTCAGAATAATCTTGACGAGCCGACACTTTGGAACCTCACATTCAACTATATCGCCGATAGCATTTTCGTATATATTGTGGATCAGCAGGGAAGTGTAGAGCGTTTTTTGGTAGGAAAAACAGTTACACCATCAAGAACCCATACAGGGATCGATTTTCTGGATGAACATTATGATTCCAAAATGCCCGTCTTTTTTCGCCTGAAAAATGGAGAACCCAAAACCATCTATTACCAAACTTATAATACCACGAATGGAAGCACCTGGCTTGTTCCTAAGCTTCGTTCGCTGGAGAATATTTACTTCCATCAATCTGAGCAGCGAGGGCGCTATGTCAAAGCATTTTTTTACCAGGGAATGATATGGATGTTTATTCTGCTCAACCTGCTTATTTTCTTCTTTTATAAAGACAAAAGCTATCTCTATCTGGCTCTGTATGCTCTATGCTTTTCTTTTCCCAATGACATTTCATCGGTTGCATATGCCGTGAAAACCTGGATGCCTGAAATGCCTTTTATGGTAAGCTTTCGCTGGGTGGTGCTGAATCCGTTGGTGTATGTGACTGCGTCGCTTTTTATGCGATCGTACCTCAACACCAAGTCTGACTATCCGCGGTCCGATCGTTACCTCTCTATTATGATTGGTATTGGCTGGATATATCTTGCAGCGAGCGTTATCAACTATATACTCACAGATCGTAATGCTATTAACAATTCATTTGTCTATAGTGCTGGAATGTCAGTTATCGCGGCGGTTATTTTTGTGCTGGTCTTCCTCGATTTATATAAAGTAAAAAAGACCAATATCCGTTTTTGGTTAGCTGGTATGATCTGGTTACTGGTATTTCACTTAATACCGGTCATTCCCATGCTATTAGGCAATTCCGAATTTAGCTACGCGGTTGATTCGTTTTTTCATCCTTTTGCAGCTACTGGAATTGGCGTTTTGGGGCAAATATTCATCTTTACGCTGGGCCTTGGTTTTCAGTCACGCGAAATCGCTCAAGAGAAAGAAACGCTTCAGTCGCGCGATGAACTTAAGTCCCGCTTTTTTGCCAATATCTCCCACGAATTCCGCACCCCGCTTACGCTCGTCCTCGGACCTTTGGCACAACTCATCGAAAAGGCAAAAGACCCGGAAGAGAAGCAACTGCTTACGCTCGCCCATCGCAATGCCAGCAGACAGCTGGAGCTTGTCAATCAGATATTGGACCTTTCGAAACTTGAGTCGGGAAAAATGAAGCTTCAGGCTCAGGAAAGGGACTTTATACCGGCATTAAAAGGAATGGTCTTTTCATACGAGTCCCTCGCTGAGCAGCGCGATATTCAGTTGGTGCTGGACTGCGATGATGAGGAAGTGATGGTATTTGTAGACAAAGAAAAGATAGAAACCATTTTTTATAACCTGCTTTCCAATTCCTTCAAATTTACACCTGACGGCGGCATCATCGCCGTGCGGCAATACGCCAATGCGAACAGCCTTGGTATTCAGATTTCCGATACCGGTGTCGGGATTGCAAAGGAAAAGCTTGACCATATTTTTGATCGCTTTTTTCAAGCTGAAACAGGCCTGAATGAGCAAGAAGGAACAGGAATAGGACTTGCGCTGGTAAAAGAGCTTGTGGCGCTTCACGGAGGGACCATTTCTGTGCATAGCGAAGTAGGGGAGGGGACCGCGTTTACGATCAAACTTCCTCGTGGGAAGGCGCATTTGTCACCGGAAGATATTATTCAGAATGATCTTCCTGAGGTAGAACATTTTGTGTTGCCGGCCATCGATTCTGAGGAGTTGGATGTGTTGGAAAAAAGCGATCAAGATAACGGATTGCCGCATCTTCTCATCATCGAGGACAATGCCGACATGCGCGCATTTATTCGTCAAGGTCTGGAAGGGATGTTCCACATCAGCGAAGCTATCGACGGTGAAGATGGTATCGCACAGGCTGTTGCCGACCTGCCCGATCTTATTATAAGCGATGTCATGATGCCCAAAAAAGACGGTTATGAGGTTTGTAAAATCCTCAAGCAAGACGTCAGGACTAGTCATATTCCGGTGGTGTTGCTCACTGCTAAAGCTGCTCCGGAAGCGAAGCTTGAGGGGTTGGATACTGGAGCAGATGATTATGTGATCAAGCCTTTTGATGCGAAGGAACTCGCCACCCGTGCGCGTAATCTGATTCAGTTGCGGAAGCAGTTGAGAAGCCGCTTTGCCGAGTCGGTTTTGCTTCAGCCTAGTGAGGTCACCACCAATTCGATTGATACTGAGTTTTTGGAAAAAGCGCTTGCGATTGTAGAGGCAAATATGAATAATGAAGCGTTCAGCATTGATATCCTGTCGACGGAAATAGGCATGAGCAAAGCAAACCTAAATCGTAAGCTGCGCGCCCTCACCAGCCAGTCGACCAATAAGTTTATTCAATCCATTCGCTTACAGCGCGCCGCTGATCTATTGAAGCAAAAAGCAGGAACCGTTTCGGATATCGCTTTCCAGACGGGCTTCAGTAGTACCGCTTATTTTGTGAAATGCTTTAAAGATCAATTTGGGGTTACGCCAGGGAATTATGGGGATGCGTCGTAGATACAGGCATGTGTGGTTGTAGCGATAATGCATGTGTGGTTGTAGAGAAAAGGCATGCCTTTTCTCTACGGCCCAAACGCCTTTTCTCTACGGAAACGCCGATTTTGATATGATTTGATTCAATTTTGATACAGCCTTTTGAGGCCAGCAGGCACCTTTGTCTCATTCTTTTCTATCTAAATAATTGAAACAATGAGACACACAATTTTACTCTCAACACTGCTCCTTTTCGTATGTAGCGCCTATGCACAGGTGACCATCGACCAGTCGAATTTTCCACGTCAGGCTACCTTCCTTGATTCCTTTGCCGTCGCAAGCGCCAATGGAAACGGGATTCCTAGCCACGGTGCTTCGCAGACATGGGATTACAGCACGATTTTGAATGTAGGCTTGCTCACCAGCTTGCATACTGACGCTACCAATAATACAGACTTCCCGGACGCACTTGAGTATTCGGATATCGAACTTGGCTTTTTGAGTTTTGTATTTCCTGTAAGGGCCTATAATGCAGTCGATGCAAATGGGTTTTATGATTACGGACGCGAAGTTTATGGAGCGGGTTTTTCGGTTACTCCGATTTCAGGCGGCGCTACGGATTCTTTGTTTTTTCCAGCAAATAAATCGGTGTTTAATGATCGTCGTGATTTTGTTCAGTTCCCAGCCACCTATCAAAGCAGGTGGTCTCAAACATCTAACGATAACACGAATTTTGAGCTTTCAATTGCTGCGTTTGGGTTAAATAAAACTCCGGGTTTTCAAAGACGCAACCTAGTCCAGACACGTGAGGTGGTAGGCCACGGGCAGCTTATTATTCCCATGCTCAATGGCAATCCTTCAGCACCGATGGATGTCTTGCTTATCAGAGAGACCCGCATGATATCAGATAGCTTTTATCTCGGAGGCGCTCCTGCGCCGGTGGCACTTATGAATGCCTTTGGCATAAGCCAAGGCCAATCGTTTGGGGATAGTACATACTACTTCTATCGTCCAGGTTTCCCTGTTCCATTAATGCGGATAGGCCTGCCGGATGCAACTGAGCCTGTACCTGTTTTCTCTTTTCGCCCACAAGGCGCGCTCACCACAACCGGTATTACCAAAGCCTTGGATGTAGACTATGTCGCGCTTTCTCCAAATCCAACTACCAAAGGCCAGAAGCTAAGCTTTACAACTACCTCGCCGATTGGCATGGGAAGGATTCATATGTATGACACTCAAGGCCGCAAGGTTGAAGTTTTGACAGTGAGATCCAGCGGAGCCAGACAATACGAAAGTACGCTTCCCGGTACGCTGCCTTCTGGCCTGTATTTTTACTCGATTATCAATCAGGAAGGAATACTCAAAGGTCAGGGCAAGCTCATGATTCAGTAGAATTGCATGTTTATTGGATAGAAACGTCTTTACGAGCTGAGGCTTGTGGAGGCGTTTCTTGCATGTGGAGGTGATTTATTAGATTGTTTACACCCTGTTGCACAGTCTTAAAAAGAGTGGCCCTCCCCATGCAATCGTGAAAAGAATAAGTGCTGAAGCCACAAGAATCGATTTCACAAGCCTTATCCTCTTTTAAATCCTAGAAACGAAAGAGGAAGTCTTAATCAATATTCATGAAGCTTTAGCGCCTAATATCTACCACTATTGCCAGGTCATTTATGGCTTGGCTCAGTAGGTGACCGGTAAGGTTGAAAACTTTTTGATAGCTTTACTACCCTCACAAAACCTAACCCAATAGACATGAATACAGGATTTTATTTTAACCTCAAGCTTGGCAATGACTCCATTCAGTTTCAGGAGGTCAGCGGTCTCAGTATGGAAATGGGTGTAGAGGAGGTCGCGGAAGGTGGGGAAAATCGCTTCAAGTATAGATTGCCCTCAGCAGCGAAGTTCAGTAATTTAGTATTAAAGCGAGGGCTTGCTGAAAAGGATAATATACTGCTTGGATGGGTGAATAAAACGCTTGAAGAAAACCTCACCAGCATGATTGAACCTAAAAACATAAGGGTGGAGCTACTTGATGCAAACCAGAATGTCCTGATGGCTTGGGAATTTTATAATGCCTATCCTGTAAAAGCAGACTTCAGTTCATTAAACAATAACGAGGGCGAAGTTGGAATTGAATCACTGGAGTTCACCTATAGTTATTTTGAAAAACAACCAATCTCCAGCTAAGCTATAATCGCCGCTTATTCTCAATACTGATAGCCGAGCCTTCTGCCAGTAGGACAGACTTTGGTTCTGTTTGATCGAGCGCTGCAAAGGCGTCTCCATATTGCGCTTTGAAGTCCACATCAATATCGTAGCTCGTCACAGGATAATGCTCCCAGCGAGGATGAATAACTTCGTATTCGAATGTTTTTTGAGGATTTACACCTGTATACCCCCAATAATGTTCAGTGATAAATTCCTCTTCACTGCCTGGTAGAATGGGCTGGGCTATGGCGGAAGCCTGTACTTCGAGATGGTTTGCCCTTCCCTTATTTTTCCAATTATAGCGGATGAGCTGCTCCTTCTCGCCGACTTCCCAGCGGTGACTCATCCTGCGAGTAATATAATGCTCGTGGTATAAGGTGTTTGCAAGCAATGTGACCGCAGGTTTTGGTACGATCTCATGAATGAAAACTACGCCTCGCTTCCATACGCCCTGGTCTTTATGGCGGACATAGAAGCGCAGATTTACTTCTTCAAAGTTAACGTGAAACGGTACCGGTATTCCCAGCACTTTCACATCCACAAACATAAATCCGATCAGGCTGGCATAGTGGGTTCCGTTCCAAACATCAAGCTCGGTATTGTAAGGAACAAATGGCTTGAGCATATCGGGGTCAACCGCATAATTGGCCATGGCCAGTTTTTTCCATCCTGCGGTTAAGAAGCTCATGGTATAAAGATTATCGCAATATCAGGCGCTGGCTTGTCGGTCCTAAATTCGTATAAGCTCGAATAATGTAAATGCCAGCTGGAAGATGATTCCTGTTGAATAAAAAGCTTTTAGGATCATTTTGTTCAAAATGGCCTTCCAGTAACTTTCCTTCTATATTCAAAAGGCGAGGTGCCTCAACGAAATGCGCACCTTCGATTGTGATATGCGCCTGGTCATTGGTTGGGTTAGGGCTAATAGAAAAGGAAGATTCGTTTTCTGAAAAAAGGCCAGTGATAGGATTATAGCGTAAAATGGTTCCATTATTTCCTGCAACCCAGGCATGGGCGCTGTCAACCCAGGATGTTTGCATCAGCGCTTCACTACTTCCTGAAGGGCTTGTGATCCAGGTGTTGCCACCGTTTGTGGTGCGCAGTATCGTGCCATTTCTTCCAATAGCCCATCCAATAGAATCATCTAAAAAATGCAGACTTTGGAGGTATTCTGTAGTTCCGCTCGTCTTGGAATACCAGTTTTCTCCTGCATCGTCGGAATAATAAAGCATACCGTTTTGCCCACAAAACCATCCCTTCTTTTCATCAATAAAAAAGATATCAGCGATATGATTAGTCGTTACATTAATGGTTCCCCATGAATTGCCCGCATTGGTGCTTCGCTTCAAGAGACCATTTAACCCAACCAAAAAGGCAAGAGAATCTGTTGGGAAGGCAATTTCAGTATAATCCTCCAGAATATTTATCGAACGATCTTGCCAGCTTTGGCCATTATTGCTCGTATTCCATATTCCCCCATCGTAGCCTACCAGCCACCCCACAGAGTCATTTACAAAAATGATGTCATGAAGGTATGAAGTGGTATCAAACGTCTGGTCAGTCCAGGTATCGCCTTGATTGATGCTTTTGAGTAAAAGCCCTTTGGTGCCCACGATCCAGGCTACATCCTGGTACTGGAAGTGAACTCGCCAGAATAACTCATCGCTGGTATATGCGATTGTATTCCATGTGTTGCCACCATTGGTAGTTTTGAGTATGGTTCCCTCATCGCCCGTAATCAGGCCTATGTTCTTATTCAGAAAGGTAACGCTACTCAAAAACTCAGTAGTTCCACTACTTTGAGCTACCCATTGGGCGTAGCCAGGAATTGTCGGAAGGAAAAGTAGTAGAAAAGCTATTTGGGGTAGATATCTTTTCATTACCCACAAATTACGGCTTTTTCTAATTTCAATACAAAAGGCGATTCTCTATTTAATGATTCCCCTTTCCACCAAAATATCAGCAATGTGTTCTGCTTTGCGAAAAGCTTCTCCCGTACCAAGGTTGGAGAGCACCACGATGGCGATACCTTGCTCTGGAAAGCGCAGAATCTGAGCACTTATTCCCCAGTCACCACCATCCCAGGCCACGATCTTGCGCCCGTTGAAGTCGCCGTGATACAGGCCAAAGGACTGGTTGTTGCGGCCATGAGGAAAGGTAGGAGTTTGATGTAAAAGGTCATAAAAACGCTCCCCTCCAAATCGTTTGCTCACCATATTTTTACTCCAGCTTAATAGGTCTTCTATCGTCGTCACCACGCCACTTCCTCCATAATGTGGCGATATCCTCGGGTGGCGAATAAAGTCGCCTTCAGCTTTAAGCTTGATGCCATTTTCTCCATAGCCTTCAATAGCTTCCTCACTACGGATATTATAGGGCGTAACCCGATTTTTGATAATCTCGGTAGCATCGACATTGATGATGGTGCTGTTCATGCCTATAGGCTCGAAAAGGCGTGCCTTGGCAAAGACATCAAAGGGCATTCCGCTCGCCCGTTCTATGATTTTGACGAGGAGCATAAAGTTGACATTACAGTAATCCCACTGCGTTCCTGGTGTGAAGCGTAAGGTGTCTTCTGAAAGTGAAATATCAATGCAGTCATCAATGTCAAAATAGTTGAATGTGATCCACGAACCACCTCCCGGTCTCGGCAATCGGTAATAATCCTGCAAACCGCTGGTATTATAAACCAGGTGCTTGACGAGTATTGTGTCTTTGTATTGATAAAGGCGTGGAATGAATCTGCCCACAGGGTCCTCCAGCGTCAGTTCGCCATCCCTGATCAAAAGCGCCAAACATGCTGCGGTGAACTGCTTCGATACCGATGCAATGCTGAAAGCAGATTGAGGGGTAATCGGGATTTCATAATCCAGATTCGCTGCTCCATATCCTTTTGTGAAAAGCGTCTCAGTGCCTTTCGAAACCCCAACGGCATATCCAGGTGTTTGCACATTGTCAAATGCCGCGAAAAGCGTGTCAATATCAGATTCCAGTGATGGACTTTGATCAGTGGACTGACCACAGGCGGCAATCGTAGCAAGCAGCGCTACAAGTATAGTAAAGGCTTTCATACAGGGAAATTACCAATTTAAATCCTTGCAGGGATGAGTTTGTCAGGGTTTCTAACCTCTGTCAGCACTTTAGGCATTGTGGTGAAGTGCTGACAGAGGTAGTGCAACAAGTTGTGATGCATGATAAATTTCTCAGCCGATCCCGACCATCACCTTCTTCAGCGTTTCAAGGGCACGGCTCATTTCCTTTTCATTCAAAGACGCAAAACCCATTCTGATTGCATTTAAGTGCTGTTCGTTTTTGTCTAAAAAAACCGATTTAGGAATCTGTAGCCCATATTCCATTGCCTTATTACGAACCTTGTTGATGTCATACTCCGGCCGAAACCGAACCCAGGCCGCAAGGCCTCCTTCCGGTTCTTCAAACTCCATATACTCACCAAGTTCAGTTTGTAAAGCCTTGCAAAAATGGTCGCGGCGTTGATGATATACCTGAAGCGATTTCTTGAGGTGACGACGTATTTCCCCTTCTTCAAACAACATCGCTATCGCTCGCTCCATGGCCATATTGCCATGGCAATCCACAAAGCGGCTGAGGCGCGACAAGTCGGCGATCACATCGGCAGGCGCCACAATGAATCCAGTCCTCAGCCCTGGCGCAACAGTTTTACTCAAAGAGCCTACATACAGCACGGTCCCAACTCTATCGGAGCTTGCCATGGGCAGAATAGGGCTATTGGCGTAGTGATAATCATAGTCGTAATCATCTTCAATAATCGCAAATTGGTACTTGCTAGAAAGCATCAATAACCTCATGCGCCGCTCGGCACAGAGGCTTACAGTTGTGGGATTGTGATGATGGGGCATGATGAATACTGCCCTGATAGGCCCCTTTTTACAAACTTCTTCTATTATATCCACATCGATGCCGTGTTGATCTACCGGAACCTTTACCAGCTTGCCTCCAGCGATTTGGATGATATTATTACCCACTTCAAAACTGGGGTCGCCCACGACGACGCGGTCGCCTTGTTGCAACAAACTCTGAAAGATCAGGGTGAAGGCCATGAGGCTGCCACGGGTGATGAGGATATTGTCGGCCTCTATGTTGATGCTTCTGGTATCTGCCAAATATTGGATGATAGCTTGCTGCAATCGTGGATCACCGGCGAAGCGATTCGAGTAGTTGAATAGTCGGGCCATCTGGCGACTGCGGGTGATGCCACTGATATGTCTGCCCAACTGCGCCAGAGGCGCAAGTCGAACATCAGGATAGCCAGCATCGATAATAATGGGTTCGCCCTGAAGCTGAGGAGGATCATAGTAGGATAAAAAGTTGAAGCCATCATGGACGGCAAACCCTGCTTGGGTCAGGTGTTCATTGCGTGCCTGTTGCTCAAGGCTTTGGGCCTTGAGGATGGGAAAGTGTTCGCAAACGAAGCAGCCCTGATTGGGCTTTATAGTCACCCAGCCCTGTGCTTCCAGTTCTTCATAGGCTGAAATCACCGTGCGACGATTTACTTCCAAAAGCTCCGAAAGTGCGCGGGAGCCAGGGAGCTTAGCGCCCGGTTGGATATTGCCACAACTGATGTTTTTGATAAAACCATTGCAAATCTGGAGGAAGAGTGCTGCTCCAGATTTCTTGTCAATAGCGATAAGCGATTTGTATGGAAGCATAGCCGGATCATTAGGTAATTAAAAACCGGATCGGTTAACTGCACCGGTTAAGATATTCTTTTGTAGTGTGAAATGAAAGTTTAACCCTACAAACCCTTATATCATGAGACGCGATTATACATACACAAGCTTGTTTGGCTCTCTGCTTCTGTTTTTTGTCCTAATAGGAAATACTGCTTTTTCTCAATCTTCTGGCTATGCGATTGCTGGAGTAGTGGAGGATCAGCAAGGCACACCGATCCAATATGGAAATGCCGTTTTGTTATCTCCCGAAGACTCCACATTCATCATGGGAGTTATTGTTCAGCAGGGAAGTTTTCGTTTGGAGCAAATCAAGGAAACTCCTGTATTGCTGAGGCTTACCGCGTTGAGTTTTGAGCCCCTTTTTGTTACGATAAAAAATGAAGAACAAGAAACTGCCATACAAGTGGAAACACTGAAAATGGCTCCCTTACAGATGAAGGATGTGGTCATTACTGCCCGCAAACCGCTGGTAGTGCAGCGCGGAACAGACGTTGTCGTCAATGTTGCAAACACTTCTCTGAGCAGTATCGGCACGGCGATCGATGTGTTACGCAGCGCTCCAAAGGTGGTACTCAATAGTGGAGGTCAGATCACGGTTCTGGGAAAAGGGAATGCGATTATCTATATCGATGGACAGCGAACCGCAAATCCACAGGTGCTACAGACGCTTTCTTCTCATGATATAAAAGCGATTGAAATTATCGAGAATCCATCGGCGCGATATGATGCCGAAGGCAATGCGGTGATCCATATCATCACCAAAAAAGGAAGCCAGGAAGGCTACCGCATTGGATTCATTCAAGAGGCAGAGCAGGGGCGCTTTTTTCGCTCTTATCATAAGCTGGATGCTTATGTCCGTTTGTCTAAATTGATGCTTCAGGGAAGTTACGGCTACCGCCCGTACAAGCGCCGCGGAAGGGAGCAATACAACCGAGGAATAGGAGAAGAAATCAATATTGACAATAAGCTCCTGTATAGTCGCCGCACTACGAATCATGAGTTTAATCTGAAAGGCACATATGCATTAGGCGAGCGCCATCATATTGGCTTTGATGCTCAGCGAACGATTACTGACGGTTTACAGCAGTCTGATAATCGGAATATTTTTACGCGAAACCAGGACATCGATTTTATCCTTGATACGCATATAGAAGCACCTTTCGAACAGCAGAATACGAATCTAAACGGCTTCTATGAATGGCAAATGGACTCGGCTGGTTCCAAACTGGTATTTACAGCCCAGCAGGCCTGGTATGGCCTTGAGCGAAACGAATCGATAGGGCAGGAGCTATATCAAAAAGCAGTTGAGTCAACGATGAGTCGCCGCTCTCGCAACCAAAATGATATCCAGCTTAGGGTAGCTCAGGTGGATGGTACGCACATGTTGAAAGCTGGAAATTCCTTGCAATTTGGCTTGAAGCACGCGCATATCAATAATGGTAGCAGCCTTAATTTTGAGAACAGACGTACCGATGGAACCTACATTTCCGATCCTGGCTTTAGCAATGCGTACAGCTATGAGGAAACGATTAATGCTGCTTATGGGGAATGGATTTTTGCGAATAAAAAAGTAAACGGAAGACTTGGCCTAAGATCAGCCTGGACGCGCTCCGAGGGACTTTCTGAAACGCAGGAATTATTTACGCGGGACTATCTCGATTTTTTTCCAAATGCAAGCCTGAGTACGAGTTTGGGCAAAAACAGCAAGCTCAGTATCAGTTATAATTATCGCATTCAGCGCCCTCAATTTCAGGACTTGAATCCTTTTGTTTGGTATGCGGACTCGCTCGTCTCGCTGCAAGGTAATGCCAATCTACGCCCTGGTTACAGTCACCTTCTGGACGCTGGCTGGACCTGGAAAGGCTGGAATATAAAAGCGAATTATACGCGGATTAAGGACAATATTAATACGATCATCAAGATTCAGGACCCGGAAAATCCGGCGGTTTTTGCCTTCGTCCGCGACAATATTGATCAGGTTAATAATTACATGATTTCAATTAGTCGTTCTTTTAGTATTGGCGCATACAGCGCATTTTGGGTAATAGGAGGGCGGACAGAGTCTCATCGCTATCGCGACTTGGGCGCACTGGTTACTAACCAGAAGGCTGGTTTTTATATTTATACAAATCAGTCGCTCCGTCTGCCAGGCAAGATACTGCTGGAAGCCCTCTATTCTTATTCTTCACCAGGTGTGGATGGCATCTATACAGATAAGCCTGTCCAGTATTTAAACCTTGGGTTGAGTCGTAGTTTTTGGAACAAACACCTTCATGTCCGCCTTCATGCTAATGACGTATTCGATACCTATCGATTTCGAGGAACAGCACAAGTCAATAATGATGACTGGACTTACCTATCCGAAGGAGACTGGCACTTTATCAAACTAGCCGTCACCTGGGACTTTGGAGGTTTTTCCAAAGGAAACTTACGCCAACGCAAAGGTTCTGATACTGAGGCTAAGCGCGTGTCGAGGATGTAGGAGGAGGGGAATATGAGTCATTAATCATGTGGGGGTCTTAACATCTGATCTCTGATGTAGTATCTCGTATTTCGTATTTCCAAAAAGCTGGGAAGGGCATAGTAAGATACGAGATGCTAAAAAAACGAGGAGCGAGCATCAAGGATCGACCAGCGAGGACTTTTTTTAGGTTCGAGGCTCATACTAAAAACATCTCCAATCACTGATCTGCAATTTCCAATTTGCAATCTGTCTTCCCCCCTGGGCTAGCTTGGATTTCTGGGCAGTGGGGTGGCTAGCGGGTAGTCCAAGCCACCCACTTTCCTTACAGTTTCACTAACTTCTTCCCTTCCAACATCCGCCCATGATGCAGAACATCGAGATAATACATCCCACTTGCAAGCTCCTGAAGCGGAATAACGAAGGTCATTTCAGGCTGCATACTGGTCCACTGACGAATAAGCCGCCCCTGTGCATCACGCAATGAAAACACTGCCTCCCCTGGCTCTTCGGTTAGCCAATGTGCATAGGTGATATCGCTAGCTGGATTCGGGGCAATGAGTAAGCGAGCCTTGGGAAGAGCAGGCGCGATGCCGTCGGGCGCGTGCTGGCAGCCTGGAACGACGCAGCCGAAGGAATCGACGCGGATGAGCCAGCCTATCGTTTTCTTTTGAATGAGCTGGTTTTGTTGCGTATTGTCGAAGAAAGATAGATTCCCTACAGCGACTGCGCCACCATCATCCAGAGGTTCTACCCCTTTGAACACAAACCCTTTACAACAAACAGTATCAGACCCAGTTTGCCATGATGTCGTATAATTTCGCGTCCAAGTAACGGTTCCATCTTGTCTTGCTTTTGCTAAATAGCCAAAATAATCACGAGACCTGTCAATATGGATTTTTGTCGACCCTCCTACAAAAAAGCGATTTCTGTTTGACTGAGATTCTACATTTTCAATATAAAGGCCTGGGGTTAAGGTATCTACCACGCTACTTTGAAAAGTACCTGATCGTACATCCAACTGAACCATCATGGGTTGAGTAGCACTCACTTCGTGTTGAAAAGGCGGCTTGAGCCATTTTCTAAAATACGTGCAGCCAAAAGACAGATAATCATTATTCTCGATGCGCAGATCAAGTATTTGTAGTCTGGCAATAGTATCGTTTGTGCTGTATTCTGAAAGCAGGTCTCCTTGCCAGTTAATTTTTTGAATAATGGCATTGCGCAGGTTTGGCGTAGTATTTCGAAGAAGGCGTATTCCGCCTACCCAAAAAACACTGTCTTTGTAGGTAAGGCTATTAAATATTCCACTGGCACCTTCCCCAACAGAAATCACATGGCTTAATGTTCCTTGTTGGTCTAGGACTATAATCCTTCCGTGAAAATCATCCGTAAGTAATCCCGCAATACTGCCATCAGGCAAGATCATGGCATCAACCAAATAAAACGGGTATGTTGGGTCTCGTGGGGGGATGTCTACAAATCTAAACCAAGCTGTATCAAGTTTATTTGTGTTGATTTTTGAAAAAACGGTTCCCGTTTGATAGTCTCCTGATGCGAAGTTGTTGGTTCTTCGAACTTTAGAAATAAGAAAGGTCGTAGAGTCATCTTTCCTTCTTAAAATCGTCTTAAAAGAGGTGTAAAATGTATAATAAGGAAAAGTATCTACGCTAGCATAAAAACTTGTATCCACCAACTTCCCTGAGGAGTCAAATTTGATCCATATCCCAGATTTAAAATCCCTCCTTGTGAACATTTCACCGAAGGTGACGAAATCATGTCCTGTATAAATTACGTCTTTGGGTATTATTTTGCCATCAAGCGAATCTGTGGTCATAAAGAGCCTAGAAAAACCACCTTGTTGGGCTTGTGCTAATGAGGCCAGTAACAGCAACAGGAAGAAAAAAATGCTGCGCATAAGGTATGTGTATAATTATTCCGCTAAACCGGACTTCGTGCCAGTGGCGTAGGGTTGCGCGTAGTCCGGTTCCATGCCACATAAAAAAAGCCATTAGCTATGGAAACCCATAACTAATGACTCAATATACATTATTAGCAAAAATTACTTTCTGCTCTCTAGCTTACGCTTGATTTCTATTTCCTGGAATGATTCGAAGATGTCTCCGATTTTGAGGTCATTGTAGTTTTCTACCATGATACCACACTCGAATCCGTTTGCGACTTCTTTCGCGTCATCCTTGAATCGCTTCAATGAAGAAAGTTTGTTGGTATAGATTACAACACTGTCACGAATGATTCGGACTTTGTCGTTACGGATAATTTTACCCGAAGTAACCATACAACCTGCAATCGTACCTACGCGGCTGATCTTAAAGAGATCACGTACTTCAGCAGTACCGTTGATCTGCTCTTTAATTTCAGGAGCAAGCATTCCTTCCATCGCAGCTTTGACGTCGTCAATAGCGTCATAAATAACACTATAGGTACGAATGTCAATATCTTCGCGCTCCGCGATGGTGCGAGCTTCAGAACTAGGTCGTGTGTTAAATGCAAGGATGATCGCCTCAGAAGCTGACGCCAGGTTGACATCGTTTTCTGTAACGCCACCTACAGCTTTCATCACGATGTTCACCTGAACTTCGTCTGTAGAAAGCTTGAGCAATGAGCCAGCAAGTGCTTCCACTGAGCCATCTACATCACCTTTGATGATAAGGTTAAGCTCACCGCGGTCACGTGTACGTGCAAATTCGTCGAGAGACAGACGCGTACGCTGGCGGAAAGTCTGCTCACGCACCAATTCCTGGCGCTTTTGAGCAACATCCTTTGCTGCACTTTCACTTTCATAAACCTGGAAGCGGTCACCCGCAGCAGGCTGTCCGGTAAGACCTAACACCTGTACAGGAGTCGATGGTCCTGCTTCGTCTACACGCTCACCTTTTTGGTTGATAAGCGCACGTACCTTACCAAAGTGGATACCTGCTACAAGTGGATCTCCCACACGTAGTGTTCCACGCTGGACGAGGATCGTTGCAACATTACCACGACCTCGGTCGAGACGAGCTTCAATTACAGTACCTGATGCATGACGATCTGGGTTTGCTGTAAGTTCAAGCAATTCAGATTGGATAAGCACTTTTTCAAGTAACTCCTCTACACCTGTACCATTTTTAGCAGAAATTTCCTGGGCCTGGTAATCACCACCCCAATCTTCTACCAATATATCCATAGACGAAAGCTGGGTACGAATACGTTCTGCATCTGCTCCAGGCTTATCTATTTTATTAAAAGCAAAAACCATAGGAACGCCCGCAGCTTGCGAGTGTGTAATGGCTTCTCTTGTCTGAGGCATCACAGCATCGTCAGCAGCAATCACGACGATAACGATATCCGTTACCTGAGCTCCACGCGCACGCATGGCCGTAAAGGCTTCGTGACCCGGTGTATCTAGGAAGGTGATCGCATGCTTTTCGAATTTGACCTCATAAGCACCGATGTGCTGCGTAATTCCTCCAGCCTCACCTTCAGCTACATTTGCTTTGCGAAGGTGGTCAAGCAAGGTCGTTTTACCGTGGTCAACGTGTCCCATCACTGTGATGATCGGATTACGTGGCTTGAGATCCGCTGGATCGTCTTCCTCCTGTACCTCGACAAACTCTTGCTCTTTTGCATCTACAAAGTCTACATCGAAGCCATACTCGGCTGCGATAAGTTCGATGAGTTCTGCATCAAGACGCTGGTTGATCGTGATCATTTTACCCAGCATAAAGCTATGGGTAATAACCTCGGTTACAGGAACCTCAATAAGGTTAGCAAATTCATTCGCAGTGATGAACTCGGTTACTTCCAGTACACGTGCTGCTTCGCTAGCGCGCATCTGGTCTGCTTGGCGCCTTTCGGCATCGGCATCACGACGAGCACGACGAGTCTTCTGGCGAGAACGCGAAGTTCCCTGTCCCAGCTGGGCCATCGTACTACGGATGGAGCGATTCACTTCCTTCTGAGAAACCTCCTTACGCTTGTTGCGTCCTCCTCCGCGATTGTCATTAGATGACTGCGAAGTAGTGGAGGTTGGAACCTTTTTGCGCTTGCGTTTACGCTTGCGCTTATTAGCGCTATCACCTTGCTCACCTGATCCTGAAGAGGAGTCAGGTTTGCCGTCTTTGCGCTTATTAGTTGTCTTTTTCTTCTTAGAAACATCCCCAAGATCGATCTTGCCTAGAACTTTCAAGCCCTTCAATTGAGGGGCATTGTCTCCGGCTGTAATGACCTTCTCGTCTTCGACGGGTGGTGCGGGAGTGGCTTCTTGAGCAGCTGGCTCCGGAGCTTTCGCTTCAACTGGCTTTGCTGGCTCTACTTTTTTATCTGCGGTCTTTTCAGGCGCTTTCGCTGGTTTGGCTGCCTTCTTCTTAGGCTTTGGCCTGCCAGTTTTAGAATCAAAATTGCTGAGGTCAATTTTGCCCATGACTTTAATCTGGGCTGCCGGACTTTCAGGCTCCTGAGCTTTTGGTTCTTCCTTGGCCGGTTCTGGTTCCGGTGCTGGCTCAGGGGCAACTTCTGCCACTGGCTCTGGCTCTTTTGGAGCTTCAACCACAACGGGCTCAGGCTCTGGAGCTGGTTCCGGCTCTGGCTCAGGTTTTGGTTCTGGAGCAGGAGGTGTAGCTTCTACTACAGGTTCTGGGGTAGGTTCAGGAGCAGCCTCAACCACAGGAGACTCTGCAGGTGCAGAGGCTTCGGATTCAGGAGCGTCAGGTTTTCTTGAAACATCTGCTCGTAATTCGTGAGCAGATTTTATTTCCTCCTCAGGAGTTTTTACTGCTTCCTCCTCAGGCTTTTTAGTAGTGACCGTGTCGGTACGGTTAAGTAGCGACATACGCTCTTCATTCCGAAGTTCGGTCATCTCCCTTGCCTTCTCCCGGAGTCGCTTGTCAGTAGCGAATTCCTGAAGTAGCAATTCGTACATCTCCTCGGAGATTTTGGAGTTTGGGGAATTGTCAATAGGATGGCCTTCCTGTGCCAGTTTGTTCACCAACACAGAGGTCCCCACATTGAGTTCCTTTGCTACTTTAAATAATCTATAGTTTTTCGGCATCCGGTAAAAAAGTGCTTTCGCTGCAAAAGTATAAAGAATAACCCGATTTTACTCTGATTCTTCTTTTGTATCATCTTCAAATTCAGAATTCAAAACGCCAATAACGTCTTCAATGGTTTCTTTGTCGAGATCTGTACGACGTTCGAGTTCTTCAACACTCAATGTAAGCACGCTTTTAGCTGTGTCACATCCAATGTTTTTGAGGGCTTCAAGTACCCATGCTTCGATTTCGTCAGAAAACTCGCTTAGTTCGACATCTTCCTCTTCTTCGGTTCCTTCTTCTACTACACGGTAGACGTCGATTTCATATTCAGTCAAACGGCTTGCTAATTTAATATTAAGGCCGTTTTTACCAATCGCCAATGAGATTTGATCTGGTGTGAGATATACTCTCGCCGCACGCGTCTCAGTGTCTAGTTCCATACTCGTAACACGAGCTGGGCTCAAGGCACGCTGGATATATAGCTGGTCGTTTGATGTAAAACTGATCACATCAATATTTTCATTTCTAAGTTCACGAACGATACCGTGGATACGTGATCCTTTCATACCTACACAAGCTCCGACCGGATCGATACGATCGTCATAACTTTCTACAGATACTTTGGCACGTTCTCCTGGTTCACGCTGAATTCCGCGAATGTTGATCAATCCGTCGAAAATTTCTGGAACTTCCTGCTCGAATAATTTCTCAAGGAACAGTGGTGAAGCGCGAGAAATAATAACCCGAGGGTTTACATTCTTCATCTCTACAGCAAGCACTACCGCACGGATGGTGTCACCCTTACGAAAGCGGTCTTTAGGAATCTGCTCCGTACGCGGCATGACCAATTCGTTATCCTCATGTAAAACGAGAATCTCATTACGCCATGTCTGATACACTTCACCAACAATAATCTCACCAATAAGCTCCTCGTATTTAGCCATTACAGAGGCTTTTTCAAGGTCGCGAATCTTCTGAGTTAGTGTTTGACGAGCAGTTTGGACAATTTTTCTTCCAAAAGAAATAAAGCTGATTTCCTCCGCAAGTTCATCGCCGACCTCATAATCGTCATCAAGCATAAGCGCCTGACTCAAAGGAATCTGAGTATTTTCATCTTCCAATTCAGTATCCTCAACCACTTCGCGCTCACGAAATGCTTGAATATCACCGGAGTCTACGTTAACGATGATGTCAAAATTTTCATCTGAGCCGTATTGCTTACGGATCATAGCACGGAATACCTCCTCGAGAACTCCCATAAGAGTTACGCGGTCGATGTTTTTAAATCGGGTAAATTCCGCAAAAGCCTCTACGAGGTCTACTTTGTTATCTGCTACTTTTCTGCGGGCCATGATAGACGTTCTAGGTTCGCGACAAAAAAACTGCTTTTATAGAGCAGTACTTATATATTAACTATTGCACGTTCAATATTTGAGAAAGGAAGCTCTATAGCTTCTTCTTCATATCGGATAGGTCGTCCTTTGACAACCTTTTTTTTCAGACGAGGGCGAATTTTGATATGGTCTTCTGAAGTTTCTTCCAGAATACCTATCATCTCTTGCCCATCGGTGATGTGGATGAATAATTCTCTTCCAATATGTTTGAGATATTGTCTTTTGATCTTTAAGGGTTCGGTAGCTCCTGGTGAGGAGACTTCCAAGCCATGATCAAATTCAAAGAATTCTGAGTCATCCAGCCAGGGTCCTAAATCCTTCGTCAACTTTCCTATCTCTTCCAGCTTTATCCCACGGTCATTATCGATACGTAGGGACAGCGAGGTACGCGACCCTACATGCATCTGCATATCAATAATAAAAACCTCAGGATGGCGCTCGGCCAGAAATTCGGTGATCTGTTGGCGAATGGAATCTGTCAGCATGTCAAAAAAAATAAGGGAGCCTTGTGCCTCCCTTATGGTAAGATACATTATGTTTCCGCAAAGATAAGAGAATTAGCACCAAATTCAAAAGTCCGATCTCGCCGAATATATTATTGACGAGATCGGACTTGGAATTGAAGAAACCTAATCACAAACTTGTGATAAAGAGCTTCTTAGTATGTCTATTGGTTTTTAACCATAGTTGTCGCGCTAGAAGGAGTCGCTTCCGGATCAGGTGCCTGAGTGCCAGTTGCTGAAGCTTGAGCTTTAGTCTTGCTACAACAAGATGGTGCTCCTGCCTTTTTTTCTTATCTTGCAGCCTTCTTTGCTTTAGAAGCTGTACCTGCTGCTGGAGCAGAAGCAGTTTGAGATACCTTTACAATATTAGGATTCGAAGAAGCTGCAGAAGCTGGTGCTACGCGAGCATTTTGACTTGGTGCAGCAGCAGGAGTTTCGCTTGTGCTGGCATGAGCAGTTTTAGACTTTGTACAAGCTGTTTTTGATTTTGAGCAGGCAGTCTTAGCGTGTGGACATTGTGCGTAACCGATACTTGTTAAAAGAAAAAAGGCTGTGCCAAGTGCGATTGAGAATTGGAGTAGCTTCTTCATGTTGTTTAGATTTTAGAAAGGGGGGATAGTTTATTCAATATGTCAATTTGCAATCTTTTTTGAATGCAGCCAAAATTACGAAAAAATACTACCTATCTATGTCAGTATTTTACAGCGGATTTTGGTTGATCAAAATCTCTAAAGCAGGATAGGGCTGAACAAGCTTCCCAACTTTTTTGGAGTCATTTAGAGTCTTGCCGGTACCTTGTAATATTTGGTAAGCTTCTTTGGTCGTGATATTGGGCTTGAATGAGCGCATGATGCCCAGGATGCCCGCCACAATAGGCGTGGCCATGGATGTGCCACTCTTGAGCTCATATTTCCCGTCGGGATACGCCGAGATGATGTCCACGCCTGGAGCCGCAAGTGGCATATGGAGCGACATATTCGTATTCGAGAATCCGGCCTTATTTAAAAATTGATCAACGGCACTAACAGTGATGACACCGCGCATGCCTGCTGGTGAAAAGTCCTTTGCATCACGATTGCTATTTCCAGCGGAAACAACGACGATGGCCCCTTTCTTGATCGCATACTGGATCGCCTGACGCTGTGCTTTAGGAGTCGGGCCTGGACTTCCGAGTGACATCGAAATGACATCAGCACCAGCATTTGCAGCATTGATAATCGCTTGTGCAATTGTTTGATCGGTGCCGACCCCATCCTTATTCAATGCCGGATAGCCCAAAAGGCTGATAAAGCGCCCTTCCCAGTTGAGCGATGCGATACCACGCCCGTTATTTGTTGCGGCACCAGCAAGACCAGCGCAGTGTGTTCCATGTCCATGGCCGTCTTTTTTTCCATCACCAGAATCGAAAATGCTTTTAAGATCTTCATGGTTACTATCGATTCCGGTGTCGAGGATTGCGACTTTTGCTTTACGTTGGGGGCTGAGGTTTTTCAAAAGCTGATGAACAGCATTATAGTCGAGACTATTAGCATACCACTGTTTTGATAGCTGCGGATCGTTTGCTAGAAATGATTTATCAGCGGTTGGAATTTGTGAGGCTGGAAGCGGATCACTGATCGTAATCTCACTATTATTCTGCACCATGTCGACATTTTCCCGATCTGCTCCCAGTTCTTTGGTTAAAGGATTTACAAAAGCTTCATCTACATATATTGCATAATACTGTGACAAGTTTCGAGTATCTGCTCCATCAAGCTGGGCGTCTATCGTCGGATCTATGCCTGTGAATGCGCGTGCATAGCTTGCGTTATAGCGATGCAGGATTGGTTTCAGCTCTTTGATATGGTCATCGCTCCCTAACTCCACCAGAAGAGCCGCTTGTTCCGAAGCGTCTGGGCTACGGATGCCATCTGCAACTCGGTCAATCACTGCCGCTAATAGATAGATGATGAGAGAAATTACTAATGCTATCGCACCTGGAACCCAGAATAGTTTAGCCTGTTGCTTTTTGTATGCCAAATATCCAGCATCCACTACCATCGCAATACCGAAATCCATCAACACTAAGGTCAATCGATCCAAAAGCATGTCAAAGCCATTGCTATCGACATGGACAAAGGAATATGCTTCGACGAGTGTTTCTTTAGAAACGATAAAACGGTATGCCAGCGCAATCAAAAAGAGAATGAATGCCGGAAGCGGCCTGAACCTTCGCCCCATGGATCGGGCTATTATTCCTCTTCCAAAAACCAGGAATGCGATTGTGAAAAGTACTGGCCCAAAAATATGTGTAAACTGAAGACTCATAGCAATGAAAATAGGGGATTATTCTAGAGTAAAGAGTCAAAAATAACCTGTTCTATCACTTGTTATTTTTCGCTGCCTCATCGTCATAAAATCCTCAGATAGCATGCTATCTTCTGGTTTTATTCCTCGATTCATCAAAAAATAACTACGCGCTGAATTTGTTTATTTTTTCATCTTTACTTATTCGCGTTAATCATTACCGAGGTTACGCATGCGCTTTGTAATTTCGCCCATTGTGTTAGCCCTTTCTACATACGATCCCTTCTCCTCGACGTACCCGCGTGAATCTACTGCGTTGGTAACAGTACTTGGTTTACTTGTAGGTGTCAATAATATTTTTATTGGCTATAAGTTTGCCGGAGTAAGTTACGATCGTCTTGTCGAAATAGTATTGTTTATTTTTCTCTTCCGAACCTTTATTCGATCGATGCGAGACAGCGGAGTATTCAGGATGATGATCCTTGTGCTCATTGTCTTTGGCATCATGAGACAAGTAGGCGATATTGGTGTTTGGGCACAAGGCCAAACCGTTACCTTGGAAGCTTTCGCGAGGACATTTGTGAAAAGCTTTACCTACGTCATATTCTTTTTCTTTGTATTTGAAGGGTTAAAAAGAAATCCTGTCCGATTCTTACATGCATACTTACTCGTGGTTTTTGCGGCGGGTTTATTGGCATTTTTTCAAAGCCCCATTACCCCATTTACAAGTGAAGCCTGGAATATTAAGCTTACATATTTTGGTGCCAATATTCAATCGGATGCCTTTCAGGAAGGCCAAAGCCTCAATGCGGAAATGGCAGAGCAATTATTGGGCATACGTGTAGCCGGACCTTACCAGTACTCGATTGTCTACAGTTATGCGCTCTTTCCTGCTTTGGCGGTTTCTGTATACTTGTTTTTGGCACGAAGAAAAAGCGCCTATTTATTCCTGTTTTTGTTCTTTGGAGTCGTTGCTTCCATGACACTTACACGTTCACTGTTTCTTTCTGCGGTGGTTATTCTTATTCCTTTAATGAGCCGTTTAAAGATCCAGTATTATATTCTGGGAGCGGCAGCAGGAATATTCTTGTTCTTCTATTTCGGACTTGGAACAGCGTTGGATATTTTGCTCAATAGTCGTCTTTCCAACCTGACAAACGATGAAGGGGCACACCGGAACTTGCTGGCCTTATGCGGCATCGTTGCCGTGCTTCGATTTCCGTTCGGTATTACCAATAAGGACTATGACCTGGTCAGGCAGGAGTTTTATGAACATTATGGCAAAGTTTCGATCCGTGATCTTCCATCCCACAATGGATTTGTAAACCTGGGATTTCACTTTACGATCCTTGGATACTTTATATTCCTGGCCTGGCTTATGCTCGCACGGTGGTATTATCGCAATATTCGAAAGCAGGTAAAGCGGTTCTTTTTATTTGCCTTGTTAGCCTATATGGCCCATACCTCATTTCACAATGGGTTTGTATTTATTGGAGATTATAATGTCCTGGTGGTATTAGGCTTGTTTACATTAGAGGCTCACCTCGGCGCGATGTCGAAAAAGCATTCACCTGCATAATCGTTATTTTGGACACATGCTGCCTATTCTGCGACTCATACGGCCTCATCATTGGATTAAGAATGTGCTCATTTTTGCACCTCTGGTTCTTTCGTTCGGCTTTGTTGATGTAGACAAAATCGGCCTTAGCCTGTTGGGTTTTCTAAGTTGGAGCTTGTTGGCTTCTGCAGGATATATTTATAACGATTTGCAGGACGTAGCTGCTGACCGTGCACACCCTATTAAAATGAATCGCCCGCTCGCGGCAGGCTTGATTTCGAAACAGACTGCCATCCTGCTTGCAGTGATATTACTAATGGCTGGCCTCACTGTAGCGTATTTCATCGGCATCAAAGCGCTCTATATGGCACTGTTGTATGTCGGAGTTAATGCCTTGTATTCGACATGGCTAAAGCATATTCGCTGGGTAGACATCGTCGTGCTCAGCTCCTTTTACCTGATGCGAATTTTTATGGGAGGGCTGATTATTGATGTAAAACTTACCCATTGGTTTGTTGCCACATGTTCCTTTGCCTTCCTCGCAATGGCTACCAATAAGCGCGTCTTATCAGCCAAGATAACGGCAAAGTCGCCCATTGCTGATGCTGTCTATACTCAATCAGATCAGGCGTTCCTACATCTTATCTCGATCGTATTTGCTGTAGCGACCATCGTTTTTCTAAATTTGCACCTTATTCAGCTTCTTGGTAATCAAAACCGACCATATGAAATGGTTATAGTGAATCTGATATCGACCTTGCTCTTGCTGTTTTATTTTGATGATAAAAAAACGGATCACGACGACCCCGTCAGGAAAATAACCAGCCATCTGCCTACTCTGATATTGGTGACGATGCTAGTAGGCTATTATGTGTATTTATTGAATTAGGTGATGGCGCAAAAACAAACCTTATATAATTGGGGGCTTTATCCTGCTCATCCAGCCAAGGTGTTTACTCCTCGCTATGTAGAAGAATTAATTGCTTTTATCAAGGCTAACCAAGCGATCACTCCGAGGGGGAATGGCCGCTCATATGGCGATTCATCATTGGGCGATACGGTTTTGTCATCACTGCAGCTAAATCGGATTTTACATTTTGACGCATCAAAAGGAACTCTGCGTTGCGAAGCTGGAATATTGCTAGATGATATTTTGCAGCTTATTGTTCCTCACGGATTTTTCTTGCCGGTTAGTCCTGGGACAAGGTTCATTACATTGGGAGGGGCGCTCGCTTCCGATATTCATGGCAAGAACCATCATGTTGATGGTGTCTTTTCAGACCATGTAATATCGTTTAGTATGATAGATGAAAAGGGTGAACAAAGAGAAATATACCCTGGTGATCCACTTTTTGAACAGACAGCTGGCGGTATGGGGCTTACGGGATTTATATATGCTATTTCGTTTAAATTGAAGCCTGTTGAAACAGCTTTTTTACGCGTAACAAATTATAAAGCTTCTAATCTAAAGACAGTCTTTGACCTGTTTGAGCAGAACCTCGACGCCTCTTATTCTGTCGCTTGGATCGATTGCCTCGCGTCAGGAAACAAGCTTGGTCGTTCTATTCTGATGCTCGGTGAGCACGCCCCTGCCGATGAGGTTTCCCATAAAGATCGTTTGAAAGTGCATGCAAATCCCAGACTCAATATTCCGTTCTTCTTTCCGTCCTGGGCGTTGAAAAACTGGGGAGTTAAGGCGTTTAATACCTTATACTATAACAAGCCAGGAGTCAAGCACGGCAAGGCCCAGATCGTTCATTACGGTCCTTACTTTTATCCGTTAGATGCTATTCATAATTGGAACAGGATTTATGGCAAAAGAGGATTTACGCAATACCAATGCGTCTTGCCTAAGGCAGTTTCATATGAAGGGATATCCCGAATGCTCGAATTGATGCAGTCCTATAAGCGCGCATCATTTTTAGCAGTATTGAAATTGTTTGGGAAATCGCATGAAGACCGGTTTCTCCATTTTCCTCAGGAAGGATATACGCTTGCTGTAGATTTCCAAGTAGACGAGAAGACTTTTGCAATGCTTGATGAGTTTGATCGCATTGTCCTTGAGTTGGGAGGAAAAGTGTATTTGACTAAAGATGCCCGGATGTCGCAGGAAACTTTTGACAAAATGTATCCCGAGCCTCCTCCACATGTAGATGGTTTTACCTCATCGCAAGTTCAACGATTAGGACTTTGAGTTAAGATTGATCATAAAAAAAGGCCAGTCCGTTAAGACTGGCCTTTTTTTATGATCAAGATCAATTTAGCGCTGTACCTGGATTTTTCCAGCTACTCGCTTACCATTGATTCTCAGTTGATAAAGATATACACCTGAATCAAACTTTTGAAGATCAAGAAGCTCGTTGTACGAACCTTTTTCAGTGTGAATAGCATTGCGCTCATAGATTACGCGACCCTGAATATCAGTAACCTGAATTTCAACCTTGGCAGGCTCAGGTAAGTGATATGATAGCGTAAATTCACCATTACTTGGATTCGGGAATACAGATACGAGATGCTCTTCAAGCGTTCCGATATATGCTTCTACTACATTCGAGTTGATGTAATTACCGCCCGCATCGATGATGTGTAGACGGTAGCGGTTCAAGCCTTCCTCTGGATCCTCATGGAGGAATGAGAAGGTGCTTTCGTTTCCAGCTTTAACCTCACCAACAGGAACAAAGCGTCCTCCTTGAGTTGCGTTTTCTACGATAAAGCGATCATACGAATCACCTTCAGGCATAAGCCAGTCCAGGCGTACTTGACGATTTACGACATTGGCACCAAACTCAAATTCTCCTACAGGAAGTGCTCCAACTTGGACACAAACAGTATCGTTCAGGATACATGAGCCATTATCCACTGCAAGGAAGAAGCACACAAGGCTGTTTGCAGCAGAAAGTGGTACTGAAACCGCATCACAAGCAGTTGAGTCTTGCAGCATGCCTGGGCCTGCGTCTGAGGTCCACGTACAAGAAATATTAGAAGTATCAGGACGGAAGCGAACTCCGTCTCCTCTAATTGCACTTGCAAGGCTTACATTATTTCTGCCAGGAACAGCTGTACCTGTAGTTGAGTTCAACTGAACACCTTGAGTGATGTTTCCAGCTGGATCCGCGTCGATTCGATTTGAGTGGATATCGATGAGTCCTGTGGTCTCATTGATGACAACCTGAACGGTGACTAAATTGCTAGATGCATAGAAAGGAACATCAACAAAGTCAACGATAAACTGACGGTTCGGTGCAGTGCCTACAGCTTCGTAACGGATGGTTCCGCCAGCATTTGGCTCAAGGTCTGACCCTACAAAGCTTACCATATCATCCGGAGCAAATAGATCCGGAATGTTGAATGGACCAGGGGTCGTGTTATTCGGGTTACTGAAAGCCAGCCATCCATTGGAATTAATCCATACCTGTGTGACAGGGTTACAGTACCAATCCAAACTAAATCCTAAGTTGAATGGACCTTGTGTATCATCATCACCCATTGTTAGGGTTGTGGCACCTGCAGTCAGAGCCGAAGGATTGTATGGAATCTTTGGAACTTGGTATCCATTACAAGAAAACGCGACAGGTCCGGTAATTGCAGATGTTAAGTCACAAGTTTGACCGATTAAGTAAGGCCCGGCAGGACTCGCATTGACATTAAGACTGGCAGCGTCAACTATAGTAGGAAGGCAAGTGGTAAAGTTACAGTTCGAGGCTATGTCTGTAATAATCGCGCAATAGGTAGAAGGTGATGATGGAGTAATTTGAACTACATCACCGGTTCCTACAAGTGTGCCAGGAAGTGGCTGCTCATACCAATCAACTCTCCATGGAGCACCACGGTCAAAGTTGAATTTCCAAGCTTCTTCCTGACCAGCACCAATCGTTACAGTCGCATTGTTTCTACCAGGAGCAGTAGCACCTAAATTGCCTGTTGGGTCTTCGACACCAATAGTGATAGGGGAACCTGCATCAGAGCGTGTTACATGTATTTCAATGTCGCCAGTAGCTTCGAATAGCTTGACCTGAATCGTATTTTGGTTGCTGCTATTACTTACGCTCACTCCACCTGCAAGATCCAGTACTCCAATACGGTTAGGAGCAGTACCTGTGAGATTATAAGTAAGGAATGAACCACTAAATGGACTCATTGTATAGTCTCCCCATGCAAACGCAATAAGGTTGTTAGGATTCGCCGCAGCAGGAATCGTTTGGGCGCCGGTGTATGGCACTCCAGCAGGGTCTGTGAAGCTCATCCAACCTCCAGATGATACCCAGAAAGTATCTACAGTATTACAGTAAAAATCAAAATCAAAACCAAGAGGAATCGCATTTGATGTAGTTGCAATACCCAATGGAATAACATCTGGTCCGGTAGGTACAATTGGAATTCTGTTATAAGCTGTTGAAGAAACTTTGTATGAAGCACAGTTTCCTGCTGTTGCATTAGACTCAAGGTCGATTGGAGTATCTCCAGGGCAATATGTGTTTGCAGAAATTGTAGGTGCCATTTGTAGATAAGGAGCACTTACATTTACACGGACCACATCTGTTGCTGTACACCCAGACGCTGGGTCAAATACACTAATAACGTAATCAGTAGTATCTGTAGGAGTAACCATCGTAGCGGAATCTGTAGGATTCGCAACTGTAATACTTGGGAACCATGAATATGTAAACGGTCCACCTGAGCCACCACTAGGAGTTACAGATATTGGTAATGTCTGAATTCCACAAAGTGTGTTCGGGTTAGCTACCGCACCAGTAATTACTGTTGATGGTGGGTTAACCACGTTTACAGTTACCGATGGAGCGCCAGAAGCACAAAGGAAATTGGTGGCTACTGTATAAATAGTACTTGATGCCGGATTTACAGATATAGTTTGCCTAGTGGTATTGAGGCCATTTAAACTTGTAGCATCACCACTAACTACTGTCCAGTTGAAGGTGTTACCACCCACCGCGATCAAGGTCGCTGGATTACTACCATTACTACAAGAGAATCGAATCGCGTTCCCCAAAATAGTAGTTCCATCTTTTACATTAATGTTAATACTATATGTATTTGATGCAAAAATAGGACATCCATTATCGCGAGCGTACATGACAAGCTGGAAGTTACCAGGTGTCATTGGCGCGGTTCCATTAAATGTAGCAGTAGCAGAGTCGCCACGCTGGCGGTTTACTGTTATCGTTCCCCATGCAACACCAATACTATCACGTACAAAAACAGTATCATTAGCATCAGCGTCAACGGCTGGTATATCAAAACTCAAGACAGCACCAGGGCATACATCAATTCGGCTACCAAATTGAATACCACCAGTCAAGTTCAGTGGAACGAGAATGTCAGGTGCATTATTTACAGTAGGACATGGGACTACCAAAACCTGGAATTCACGAGATGATCTTCCTACCAGTTGTCCTGCACGCCACTCTTCAATCTCTACGGCAAAACCGTAGTTACCTTGAGCAGTAGGACGAATAGTAACCTCACCAGTAAGTGGATTAACATTCATTCCAGGATTTGAAGGAAGTGGATTAGCTAATGTGAATCCATTTGAATAACCGATTGTATTACCAGTTCCATCACGTGGCTCTGCAAGGCTAAATGAAAGTGAATCTCCATCTACCTCAAATACACCTGGATCCAGGATGTAATCATTGTTTACACATAATACGTTCGCAGACGCACCGTAAAAAATCGGTGTTGAATTACAGAACGCATTTGGTCCAGCAGCAGCTGCAGAGTTGTCCAAAAAGGCAATAACGCCCTGGCCGCCTGCAATATTCAGTACCTGGTTACGGCAACAGGTAAGACCTGCTACAATTTCCCAATCCGGACATGCCGGTAAAGTAACTGTGGCTCGATATTGGTACTGTTGCAGACATACAGTAATGGCTCCCCCTGTACAGGAAGGGCTGTTGTTGACAGGTGTTACGATCGATGTATCAATGCCAATAAGTGTGATTCCTCCACCATTAGAATTAATAGATTGACCACATGAGGCCGAGCTAATGGTGATGGTCGGACTCATTGTAGCAAATGTTGCTGTACAGTCTCGATAGAACACCATATTGAACTCATACTGGTTGTTTCCCAGACATTTGTAGGTGATTTCACCTCCAATAGTGTGAGAAGCCAGGAGTTTCCCTGCAGGAAGCAGGATCATTAGGGCCGTCAATAAAATAGAAAAAAGTAGAAATCGCTTCATAGCTTACTCTCTGTATGGTTTGATTTGTAGCGTGTTGTGTTATCAAAAGTAAATAAACACAAAAAGGCCGATAGCAAAAAATTAGCTACAGGCTTAGGCGTAAGGATTGTAATATCTTAAAGAATTAGCTTACAAAGCAAGAATAAAGCGCGAACGGTTTGAAAATCTGCATTACCCGAACATTTCTTTCACTTTATATATACCATTTATCAAAGCGTCTATTTCGGCTTTGGTATTATAAAATGAGAAGCTCGCTCGCATAGTGCCAGGAATTCCAAAGCGTGCCATTACAGGCTGTGTGCAGTGGTGGCCTGTACGGATAGCGATGCCAAGACGGTCTAAAATCGTCCCAGCGTCATAAGGGTGAATATCTCCTACCAAAAACGAAATAACACTTGCTTTATCAGGAGCTTGGCCTATAAATCGCATTCCTGGAATAGTCGCGAGTTGTTCATTACCATACTGTAGTAATTCTTGCTCCCATGCGTGAATAGCGTCGTATCCAATGTTTTTTATATAATCTACTGCTGCTCCTAATCCTATAAAGCCTGCAATATGAGGAGTGCCTGCTTCAAATTTATGAGGAAGTCCGGCATATGTTGTTTTTTCAAACGTAACGACATCGATCATATCACCACCTCCCTGATAGGGTGGCATTGCTTCCAGCCATTTAGTCTTTCCATAGAGCACCCCTGTTCCTGTAGGGCCAAAAAGTTTGTGGCCTGAGAAAGTGAAAAAATCGGCATCCAGTGCTTGAACATCTACTGCCTGATGCGGTACAGCTTGTGCGCCATCTACGAGAACTGCTGCGCCCGCTTCATGCGCCAGTTGAATGATCTCTTCAGTGGGGTTGACAGTGCCTAGTGCATTAGAAGTATGTACAAATGCTACCAGCTTAGTTTTGGTAGAAAGGAGCTTTTTGTAAGCCTCCATATCCAATACGGCCAGGTCATCCATGGGGACAACTTTAAGGATAGCTCCTTTTCGCTTGCATAGTAATTGCCAGGGGACAATATTGGCGTGGTGTTCCATCGCCGTGATGATGATCTCGTCACCGCTTGAAATAAATGCCTCTCCAAACGATTGCGCTACGAGATTGATGCTATCTGTTGTGCCTTTTGTGAAAATGACCTCGTGACTATGTTCAGCATTGAGCATCGCTCTGATTTTTTCACGAGCACCTTCATATGCATCCGTAGCTTCCTGGCTCAGGTGGTGAACACCACGGTGTACATTACTATTCTCTAGTGAATAGTAATGACTCAGTCTATCGATCACCGATTGAGGCTTTTGGCTTGTAGCCGCATTGTCAAGATAGATTAGCGGCTTTCCATAGACTTCCTGATGAAGGGTAGGGAAATCTTTACGAATTTTTTCAACGTTGAAAGTGGAAACGATATCTGTACTTACAGCCATATTGGTCAGGAATTTTGATGCAATTTAGAATGAATCTAAGTAACCCCAAACACGATTAGATGTTTTTGAAAAAAAAGCTTCAAACTTTTTTGGAGAAATCAACACAACGCTTACCTTTGCTGCCCGTTCGAATAGAACGTATCCGCACGAGTAGCTCAACTGGATAGAGCACCTGACTACGGATCAGGAGGTTGAGGGTTCGAATCCTTCCTCGTGTACTTAAAGCCCCGCTAACTTATTAGTGGGGCTTTTTTATGCCTAGATGTTGCTTTTGAAAGCGTTTTGGCTGGATTGTATAAAAAAGCCCACCCTAAAGACATCAAAAATGCTAGTTAAGCATTAGCCTAAGGCGCCTTTGATAAAAAAATATAGAACCTAAAAAACCCGCTGACCTCTATTGAGATCAGCGGGTTTTTATTTTAGAAGCAATAGTAGACTACTTTGTCTTTGTTGCTAGTTCTGCTTTTTCTTCTTCAAAGAAAGTTTCGTCTACAAGTATACGACCGCAGTTTTCGCAGTGAATCAAACGCTCACGCTGCTTGAGGTCAATGTGTACCTGAGGAGGAATGATCGAGAAACAACCACCACAGGCGCCACGGTCAGTCGTTACAACTGCAAGGCCGTTACGCATGCTCATACGAACTTTCTTGTAGCCTTTGAGGTAACGCTCGTCAATAGACTTGCCAGCGGCATCTGCAACTTTCAGAAGCTTCTTTTCTTCAGACTTGGTATCCTCAATGATGATCTCCAGCTCTTTTTTCTTTTCGTCGAGGTCTGACTTTTTAAGGTCTACCTTTTCGTCAGTTTCTTTCTGAAGGTCTTTTTTCTGCTCAATCTGATCATCAAACTGGCGGATTTTCTTCTCCGAAGTTAGAATCTCGAGGTTCGCATATTCAATTTCCTTGCGCAGCGCTTCGTATTCACGGTTGTTCTTTACGTTGTTCTGCTGCTCTTCATACTTCGAGATCTGAGCTTTGAAGTCTTCAATCTTTCCCTTGCGGGTTGTGATTTCAGATTTTAGGCGCTTGATCTCGTCATCGATACGGCGTTTGCGCGTTTCCAAACCTTCAAGATCATCTTCCAAATCACTCACTTCTTCAGGGAGAGATCCTCTGAGGCGGTGAATTTCGTCGAGTTTGGAATCGATAACCTGTAGGCGCGTTAGTGCGCGGAGCCTTCCGGCAACCACATTTTCCATAGGAATTAGAAATATTTAACTGGGTTTGTAACAGTTTCAGATTGAAGGACCGCAAAATTAGGAAATTTTTGCGACAAGTAGCTAACTACGAGGGGAGAAGTATATTGTTCTGATTCGTAATGCCCTATATCGAGCAGAAGAAGCTTGTCCTCGTTGTCGAAGTATTTGTGATAAGTGATGTCTGCTGTAACGAATGCATCTGCACCACGGCGGATTGCTTCATCAATAAGAAAGCTTCCTGCACCACCACATACTGCCACCTTTCTGATTTCATCTTTGGGGGCATCGGCATAGCGTATTCCCCCACACTTAAATTCGTCTTTAACCAAAGTCAAAAACTCTTCTTTGGTTAATGCGTCAGGCAACATACCGATCATCCCTGAGCCAATCTGTCCTTCGTCATCCTTTGCTTTAAGAAAGCTTAGGTACTGAAGGCCAAGTTTGTCACTGATCACGCGGTTAACACCTGAGCGTACATTGTCAAGATTGGTATGGATAGCGTACAGCGATACATCCAGCTTGATAGCCTTCATAATCGTCCGGCTTACATAATCCTCACCGATCAGGCGCTTGCGACCTGTAAACCAGATCGGGTGATGCGCCACCACCATGTTACAGCCTTTTGCTGCCGCTTCCTCAATCACAGCTTCAGTCATGTCCAGATTCACCATGATGCCGGTGACTTCCGCGTTGGGGTTTCCCACGAGTAAGCCTACGTTATCATAGGATTCCGCCACTGCTGGCGGAGCCCAGGTCTCTAGTTCTTTTGCGATATCAGAAATAAGCATTGATTTACTGGCTTCTAGCTGTTGGCCACTAGCTTCTAGCTTTTTCTGGCCAAAAGCCAGCAGCTAAGAGCCAGAAGCCCATAAAATTAATTGGCGGCTGCCATTTGCTTGCTGGCGCGCTTGCGATCAGTTTCGTTCAGGAGAATCTTACGCATGCGGATGCTTTTTGGCGTAATCTCCACATACTCGTCATGCTGAATGTACTCCATGCATTCTTCAAGCGAAAAACGTACCGGAGGAGCAATGCGCATCTTTTCATCTGAGCCGGAAGCACGCATGTTTGAGAGCTTCTTGGTACGGATGACGTTGACCTCAAGGTCGTTTTGGCGTACATGCTCACCGATCACCTGGCCGCCATATACATCTTCGCCTGTTCCGACGAAGAAGTGTCCACGGTCCTGGAGTTTATCTACAGCGTAAGGAATAACTGTTCCTGTATCATGCGCGATCATTACACCGGCAAGACGGGTCGGTAGCTCTCCTTTCCACGGCTCATATCCCTGAAAACGGTGTGCGATCAATGCCTCACCTGCACTCAGGTTAAGAATCGGTGTACGAAGACCGATAATACCACGAGCTGGAATATTGAATGAAAGACGCTGGCGATCTGCCTTTGGCTCCATCGCAGTAAGTTCACCTTTACGCTGCGTTACAGCTTCGATGATCTTGCCTGCGCAATGCTCAGGGCTGTCGATCACAAGTTCCTCCATCGGCTCATGGCGCTTGCCTTCGATCTCACGGATGATAACCTGCGGCTGACCAATAGCAAATTCATAACCCTCGCGACGCATGGTTTCGATCAATACACTTAAGTGTAGGACGCCACGGCCATATACGAGGAATGAGTCAGCAGAATCTGTTTCCTCTACCTTCAAGGCGAGGTTCTTTTCTGTTTCTTTATATAAACGATCGCGCAAGTGGCGAGAGGTAACATATTCACCTTCTTTGCCAAAAAACGGAGAGTCGTTAATGGTGAAAAGCATGCTCAATGCAGGCTCATCGATAGGAATCGTAGGAAGTGCTTCCGGGTTTTCACCTCCGGCGATGGTGTCGCCAATGTCAAAACCTTCCAGCCCTGAGATAGCGCCAATGTCGCCACAGTGAACTTCATCAACGTTCGCTTTGCCAAGACCTTCAAATACCGAAAGCTCTTTGATGCGTGCCTTAGCGGTGCTTCCGTCGCGCTTGAGAAGGGTAACTTCATCATTTACGCGAATGGTTCCACGACTTACACGACCAATAGCCACGCGGCCAAGCCAGCGAGAGTATTCAAGGTTGGTAACTTGTACCTGTGTTTCACCTTCTACTACTTTGGGAGTAGGCGCTTTGTCCAATACGACGTCCAATAAATATGAGACGTCGCTTGTTGGGTTTTCCCATTCTTCTGCCATCCAGCCATGCTTCGCTGATCCGAATACGACCGGGAAGTCGAGCTGCTCGTCTGTGGCGTCGAGTGTGACCATCAGGTCAAACACATCATCCACGACTTCGTCAGGACGGCAATTTGGTTTGTCAACTTTGTTGACGACGAGGATCGGCTTGAGGCCGAGCTCGAGGGCTTTGCCTAGTACGTAGCGCGTCTGAGGCATAGGGCCTTCAAATGCGTCTACTACGAGCAATGCCGCGTCCGCCATATTCAACACACGCTCCACTTCTCCGCCGAAGTCGGCGTGACCAGGAGTGTCGATGATATTGATTTTGGTATTCTTATAATTAACCGAAACGTTCTTGGCGAGAATGGTAATCCCGCGCTCACGTTCCAAGTCATTATTGTCAAGGATAAGTTCTTTCTTTTCCTGGTGATCCGCAAAGAGACTGCACTGATACAGTATCTTGTCCACAAGGGAAGTCTTCCCATGGTCAACGTGGGCGATGATGGCTACATTCCGTAAAGCTTGCATGAAGGCATTTTTAATTTGGCCGCAAAGGTACGGCTAAATTTTTACAAAGCTATGGTTTTGAGCTTTGATTATCGATCCTTGATCCTCGCTCTTTTTGCATCTGATCTCTGATGTAGTATCTCGTATCTAGTATTTCCAAAAGCTGGGAAGGGCAAAGAAGGAATACGATATGCTACAAAACGAAGATCGAATAGCGAGAACGTAATCATCGCTTCACCAACTTCTTCCTTTAGTTCTGCGAAAACTTCCCATACAAAAACGTTCCTTCCTGTACTTTACCATCGGGAAACTTAAGGCTGCCTTTTCCGTGGATGCGCCCTCCGGCAAATTCGCCGTTGTAGACGCGGCCGTCGGCGTACTTGTAGACTCCGGTTCCGTGACGCTGGTCAGTAGCCCAGTTGCCATCGTACTCGCTGCCGTCGCTGTAGGCATAGAGGCCTTCGCCATGCTTGGCGCCCATCTGGAAGGTGCCGGTGTAGACATCTCCGTTGGAGTGCTTGAGAGTTCCTTCTCCGTGGTATTTGCCGCGGAAAAACTCGCCTTCGTAGCGCGTTCCGGTCATGGTGGTAAGAACGCCGTGGCCAGTCATTTGGCCTGCTTTCCAGTCGCCATCGTATATCACGCCTGAGGCAAATGACATCCGACCTTTTCCTTGCTTGCGCCCTTTTTCCCACAAGCCTTCATATATATTGCCTTTTCTGTCAATATACTTACCAGTACCGTGGCGCCCCTCTTTCCAGTCACCTTCGTAGATGCTGCCGTCTTTATAGGTATAGCGCGCTTTTCCTGAAGTGAGTCGCCCTTCTTCCCAGGTTCCGGAGAGTTCGGTGCCGTTCTCTTTGTACATCGTTCCCTGGCCTTGCATTTTATCGTTGAGCCAGTCTCCTTCGTAGCGGTCTCCGTTTTTATAGATATAAATACCTGTTCCAGTTGCTTTTCCTTTTACAAAATCGCCTGAATACACGTCGCCATTGTGATAGGTATACGTGCCGTCACCATGCATTTTATCTTTTTTCCAGTCACCTTCATAAATATCACCGAAGGTCGTGGTATACATGCCTTTGCCTTGGCGAAATCCGCTGCTGAAATCACCTTTATACTCGGAGCCGTCGGCATAGCGGTAGTGGCCTTTAGCATTTTCGCAATCGCCCTTTAGGCAGCCGCCTCCACCCTGAGATAGTAGTAGGCTAAATGGAAAAATAAGAAGGAGCGAAATGAATGTGGTTTGTACACGTGTTGCCATGTGATACAAGGTTTAGATGAGATATTAGGTATGATGCATCTGTTGGAATCAACGATGCATATAGTATACCTGTCAAAAGTCATTGTGTCTTCAGCACTAAGTCGTCATTTGATAATCGCTCATCACTAATTGTGCTTTTATTCCCTTTTTTGAGCGTTTAAAGCATTATTGTAAAATGCAGATTGACAATTGCAGATTTCAGATTGACGAATTACTGCCTGCGGCACTAGGAATTACACGGCTGTGAACCAAACCAGAAGAGGCTCAATTCGTTTGGTAAAATTATGGAAATGCAGGATGAATTGCAATCAGCGGTATTGGGCAGCTTTGAGCGCTGTCTGGA
>JBGCFB010000211.1:0-10436 GCA_045106685.1 Bacteroidia bacterium
TTGTCACTGTCAACCTCTTCACAGCGACGAATGCTGTCAGTAAGATGAGCCTTATTGATCTGCATGGAAAAGCTGTGCGCACAACCGACTGGAATCTTGAGGCAGGAGACAACGACCTTCGCCTTGAACTCGCAAACTTGACTGAAGGCGTGTACCAGATCGTCATTCAGGTGGACGACAAGACCTTTACCAAGCGTTTGGTAGTTGTTCACTAGTGAACGATACATTAGGCAATCGATCATTGGCTATTTTATGAGCGATTGACGATGAACGATTAACAATGGAAGTATTATTCATTGTTAATCGTTCATTTTTTTTATGGTAAATGATCGAATGAATAATGAATCACCCACAGGCAAAAAAGGTCCATTCACAAGAAAAAACATGCCCTTCCCTAAAAAGTGCGATGCTTTTAGATGAATTAGATAGTATTTGAAAACTGCGGAATAGAGGATACACCTCATTCATATGTGTAATACCATCTTTAAAATGAAAAAATTGCTACAATTCAAATCGCTCTTGCTACTTGTTCTTTCTTATTTTCTCTTTTCTAGTTCAATCTACAGCCAAACCTTCGAATGGGCCAGGGCTGCCGGAGGGTCCAGTGATGATTTTGCCGAAAAAATTGCCGTTGATGCTTCGGGTAATACATACACCACTGGAGTATTTCAAGGTACCGTTGATTTTGACCCAGGATCTAATACCTTCAACCTGATCAGTAATGGGGGTTGGGATATTTTTATCCAAAAACTGGATGCTTCAGGAAATTTTCTTTGGGCTATTTCTATTGGTGGAACAAATCGTGATCGTGGTTTGGCGATTGCGGTAGATGCTTCCAGTAATGTTTACATAGGAGGTATTTTATCAAGTACAGCAGATGTTAATCCAGGACCTGGTACCAATAACTTGGCTGATTGCTTTATCCTAAAGCTGACTTCTGGAGGAAGCTTTGTCTGGGGAAGGCATACGGGGCAGAATGCTGGATCTGGATTTGCATGTGTCCAGGATTTTGCTTTTGATCAGGCAGGGAATCTGTATGCAACAGGATCTTTTACTGGGACTATCGATTTTGACCCAGGTCCAGGAACTGGTAGCCTAACATCATCGGGTCGACGACCTTTTGTGTTAAAACTCAATTCACTTGGCAATTTTATTTGGGTAAAAGGCTTCCTTGGCGTCGGTAATGCCTCCAGTGCATTTTTCGGTTTTAGTGGCTCGGGCATTACAGTTGATCCTCTAGGTAATGTATATACAGCGGGGGCGTTCGCAGATAGTATAGATTTCGACCCAGGACCCGGAATCGCATTTCGGGAAAGTATAAAAGGCAGTATGTTTGGAGGGTCTCTGAAACCAACTTTTGACATTTTTATTCATAAAATGGATGCTTCAGGCAACTTTGTGTGGGTTAAGACGATTGGCGGTACTGAGCATGATGTAGCTAACGATATTGCCTTAGATGCTTCAGGGAATGTATTGGTAACAGGTGCGTATGCAGGTCAGGTAGATTTTGATCCAGGGCCTGGAACAGCTATGCTTACCAGGCCCAATAATGGCGGTTTTTCCGAAGAAGGAAGTTTTGTGCTCAAGTTAACTTCAGCAGGTGCTTTTGGCTGGGTAAAAGGGCCTTCGGGAGAATCCAATATTGGACAGAATATCCTCATTGACGGCTCCGGGAATATTTATTCATCAGGATATTTTTATGGTACTGTTGACTTTGATCCGGGACCGGGAACTCAGAATTTGACCAGCAATGGAAATGGTGATGTGTTCATACAAAAGCTAAACAGTTCGGGGAACCTTGTTTGGGCACAGAACTTTGGTGGGAGCTGGAATGAACGTTGCAATGGCATGGCCCTTGGCCCTCAGGGCGACATCTATACAACAGGGTCTTTTGAGGCATCCCCAGACTTTGACCCTGGTGCAGCTGCCTTTACTCTGACAAGTGCCGGGAGCGGGGATATTTTTGTTCATAAGCTAAACGATTGCCCAAGCCTCTCCGCTGCCTTCACTGCATCGCCGTCCGGCCTTACGGCCTCCTTTACTGATGCTTCTACTGGGAGCAATATCAGTAGCAGAGCCTGGGACTTTGGTGATGGAAATACCTCCACACAGCAAAACCCTAGTCATAGCTATGCGTCAACAAGTATTTATACTGTTTGCCTCATTGTAACTAATAGTTGCGGCGCAGACACCATCTGCCAAACGGTATCCATTACATGCAGCCCTCCCGCTGCCCTCGCCGACCAAGGCTGCAGCAGCTGCGGCGAAATCCAGCTCTCTGCTGCCATCAACGGCACAGCACCCAATCTCGACACCGAAGTCAAAAAGAACAGCGCCTACGCCACACCGAATACGCTCCTCTGGTACGGCGATAATAACGGTCGCGCAGGGAGAGTACTGGCATCAACCCCAACGATCAACACCGCCAACCCAGGCTCCGTGAATTATTGGGTAGCGCAAAGCGCAGGCACAGGCTGCACCAGCACAGCAAAGAAAGTCGTCGTATCAGTCGCTTCTCCTGCCCCGCCATCCCTTACGATCAGCTTTTGCCCAGGCCAAAGCGTCAACCTTGCGGGAAGTATGCGTGACTACACGCTTAACGTAACCCAATGGGAATTTTATAATGGCGACCCCAACAATGGCGGTACGCGCCTCGGCCGCGCCCGCGCTTTTCGTGGCATCGCTCGCCGTGGCGACAAAGTCATGGTAAAGCCTACTCAGACTACCGATTATTATGTAAAAACTTCATACAGAACAGGTGGGCCTACAATTTCAAAAATGCGCCTAACAGTCAGCCCCAATTGCGGTGGCCCAGTCAAGCCGATCGTCGCCCTACAAGGCGGCTGGAATGTGACCACAGGTCAGCACCGTACGCAACTACAAGCACAAAATCTGCTTCCTCAAACAGAGCCTTACACGGCTCTCGGCTACGCCTTCAACGGCGGCGGAGGCGAAACACTGAGCGCAGCCGCGCAGCTCAATGCCGACATCGTAGATTGGGTGATTGTGGAGCTTCGCGACGCGAGTGACGCTACGCAGATCGTCTACAGTCAGGCCGCACTTCTGCTCAAGGACGGCTCCATCGTCGATGCTGATGGGGTCAGCGATATTAGCGCGCCTTTGCTCAACACCGCCTCTTATTATATCGCGATTCTTCATCGTAATCACCTCGGTGTGATGACAGCCCAGCCCATTGCTCTTGGGACTTCGGTCGATTTTTCTAACCCGCAAACAGCCACTTACGGAACCGCCACTTCTCGCCACATCGTCAACGGAAAAGCCTATATGTACGCCGGAGACGCCGACGGCAATGGCCAAGTCCAAAACACCGATAACGTCATGCAGTGGATGCCGAATGCCGGCGCAAGTGGCTATGAGCCAGGTGATTACAACCTCGACGGGCAAGTTCAGAACAGCGATTTGCTGCAACTCTGGCAGCCAAATACGGGGCGTGGATCGAGCGTGCCCAGATAAGAACATTTGTCATTTGATCATGAGTCATGAGGTCATGAATGATGCATGACTAATGATTGAATGAATAATAACACAAGCAAGAATTTAGTAGTAATTTTTTCGAGCCGCGAAGTGAGCAAGCTTCGTGGCTCACCCTTTTTATAAGGGATAATATGCCAATTTTTTAACGATGAACGATTAGCAATGGATGTATTATTCATTGTTAATCGTTCATCGCTTTTTATATGAATAATGATTGAATGACCTCATGAATCATTTTCTGAAAAGAAGCAGTCTTTACAATTTCTGAAAGACGAGCTCCTCTGTTTTTTTTTCATAAAATGCGGCATACCATCCATCAGGGCGCTGGAATGTGCATAGATTCCATATGGCCTTTCCGGTAGTTTCTTTAACCTCAATTTTCACTTCCTGCAGCCGTTCCCAAGTTGTTTTGTAAACAGAATCTGGCATGGTGAAATTCCCTTTCTCTAGATCAAAACAAAGCTTCATGATCTTCATCCATTGACCTTCTTTGACAGTCGTAGTGGAAAGGAAAGCGTTATATGTAACACTAGACTGGATTACTCCTAACTGAATCTGATGCAGCCCATTTTGATCATAAACAACAAGAAAAGGGATATTGCTCGCACTATTCAGGAAGCGGCAAATCATATCGGTGGATGTTGCTTGTTCGTCTACTGCTGATCCTTGGGAGACATAAGCATCGTGCTTTTTCTTGTGGGTGATTCTTTCTCGCGAAATGTAAGGAAGGGGAAAGCGGGGATTTGTGCTATTGGTGATCGTGGAGTCGTACGATGGTTGTGCCTGGTTTCGCGATTGTACGAGTGTATGCAAGTCATATCGTTTTACCTTGAAAGAAGCGATCAAGCCAGACATATAATTAATATCGAGGCTCCAGAGAGCATTGCCTTCGATAAAGCTGTTTCCTTTAACCGGTAAATAAAACGCATCAAAAGTTCCATTTTTCATATCCAGATACGAAACGGTTAATTGATCTGCTGGAAATGTTTTTTTTAGATGGACATGACTAAGGAGCCATATTGTATCACCCTTTGCGAATAATTTTGATTCCCCTAGTCCACTCATAGGATCCGATGGAAGGCGACCATTTTGGCCTGCAAAATGAATGATGAAGTTCGGCTTATAGCGAATTCTGACACTGTCGTTTTGAAAAGTTCGATAGCTTACTTTGCCATTGAGGTCGATCTGTGTTTGGCTAACATTTCCCTTTTTATTCAACCAAAGAATATTGAAACTACCGTTTTGAGAATATCTACCAATAACCTCTACCGTGCGGGCTTTTTCTGTATCAGGCAAAATAGAAAAAGAGATACTTCGGCGTTCTTTGGTTTTTAAATCAATGATATAATACCTCAGTAATACATCTGGGCGCATATGCACAAACCCGAAACGATGATCATCAGAAAAAATGTAACGATCTTTTTCAGTAAGCCGATCCACATATTCCGGCCCATATTTTGATTTCCAGGACTCCGTATAAAGCTCCTCCCAGTGTTCATCGAAAATCTGACATTGCACTTCTTCAGTTCCCTCTGTAAAACATGCCGTCCAGCCCTTTTCATTGGAAGCACACATCATTTGGTTGGGGAAAATAACCTCACACTTCTTCCTCACTTCCTCATCCTGCGCCCAGACCGCTAGCGGCAGCATCAGGAGTAATACAACAATCTTCTTCATGGGTGAAAGTTTTTTGGGTGAAAATTCAATCCCAATATACTCACGCCTATGGAAAAACATTATTCATTGGTCCTTTGATCATGAGTTATGGATGACCAATGACCAATGACCAAAGCCATCTTCTACTTTTCATCCATCGTCAGTACGCCCGTCCAGTTTTCCGCTACGCCTTGTTGTCCGAGTTTCTCTACCCGATTGAGGAAATAACGAGCCGGACCATCTTCGGGGTGCTTGTCCAGCACGCGGGTAAATGCCGACTTTGCAGCGGCAATATCACCATTAAGGTAGGCCTCTATTCCTGATTGAAATGTGGGGAGATTGGCGAGCTTCATATCCAGAATAGAGGCATCATCCCCATCCATACATTCATAAATCCCTATCGGCTTTTCCTTCCCTTGCACCTGAACCAATCCCAGGTATCGACAATGCGCCTTTCTTTCAGGGCTAAGATGCTGATAGCACTTGTCACTAAGCACAATGTTGGTTCCATAGTGTTTGGAAAGCCCTTCGATGCGGGCTGCAGTATTCACGGTGTCAGCGATGATGGCAGCATCAGAGCGCTTTAGATCGCCAATGATTCCCATCACCAGATGGCCCGTATGCATGCCCATACCTACTCGTAAAGGCAAGCGATTCTGCGCGACTCGTTTCGTATTATACTTTCGGATTGCAGCTTGCATCTCAATAGAGGCCTCAATCGCGTCAGCTGGACTTTCCTGAAAAAGCGCCATTATACCATCACCCAGATACTGGTTTACAAATCCGCGATGGGCCTGAATGGCTGGACCCATGCGCTTTGCATAAGCATTGATAAAGCGGAAGTTATCATCCGGGTTCATCGATTCTGAAAGGCGGGTATAGCTTCGGATATCAGAGAAAAATACTGTCACCTCTTTAGAGATATTATCACCCAGACGCACCTCCGTAATGGTGTTTTTACCTAAAGCACGTAGAAACGCAGAAGGGACAAAACGACTTGTCGACTGGTTGATACGGTGGAGGTTAAGGTGAGTATTAAGACGTGCCAAAAATTCATTTTTACTGAAAGGTTTGGTTAAGAAATCGTTCGCTCCGATGTTGAGGCCCTGTACGAGATCAGAGACTTGATTCTTGGCAGTAACCATAATCACAGGAAGCTCGCTGGGAAGGTGCTTTTCTCGAATGAATTTGCAAACGCTATAGCCAGACATGCCAGGCATCATGATATCGAGGAGCACGAGGTCAAAGATTTCTTCCTGCTCTAAAATATGGAGAGCATCCTGGCCATTCATTGCCGAAACGAGCTGGAACCGGTCTCCTTTTAGGTGATTTTTAAGCACCTGATGATTGATAGGTTCATCATCGACAATCAGGATGCGGATGGCCTGGCCTGTTGGAGACGTCATAACGTTAACCTCCTGCTGGTTTGACGCTGTCTCCGTTCCTATATCAGGCAGAACAAGTGGCATGAGACGATTAACTGTGGCCTCTTCTGCGCTTGCCTGAGCCTTTTCAGTACTCATAGGAAGCGTAAAGAAAAAAGTAGAACCTCTCCCCACCTCAGACTCTACCCACATTTTTCCCCCGTGGCGTTCAATCAGCGTTTTGGAAATACTGAGTCCCAAACCCGTACCTGCAAATGTACGATTGATCGAGCCATCAGCTTGCTGGAAGGTCTCAAAGATTACATCCTGCTTATCGGCTGGAATACCAGTACCGGAATCGCTCACAGCGACTTCGATTATGCCTTCTTTTTCGAAAGCTGTCACTTTCAAAAAACCCTTTTCGGTAAATTTTATAGAATTCCCAATCAGGTTAAAGAGTACCTGTGTAAGGCGATCTTCGTCGGCGAAAGCAGCTGATAAGTCCTTTGGGATATTATTTTCCAGCTGTAGGTCTTTACCCTGTGTAAGCGGATAAGAGACCTGAAGCACAACATCAACCACAGAGTGGAGGTCGAGTGGCCGTTGATTTAACTCAATGTCGGCATTTTTGATTTTAGAAAAATCGAGTAGGTCGTTTACCAGCGATGCAAGGCGCTTACCCGAGGCTACTACCATACCCAGGTTATACCGGGTTTCTGCATCTTCAGCCTCGTCAAATAAGCCTTCTGTGATCCCGATAATCCCGTTTAGGGGCGTTCGTAGCTCGTGAGAAGTGTTTGCTAAAAACTGATCTTTAAGCTTGTCTATCTGTTCAAGCTTTTCGACTCGCTCTAGCTCCAGCGCGCGTTCTTGTTCGCGGGCTTTGCTTTGCTGCCGGAACCGGAAGTATACAAAGCCCAAAAGAGCAAGCCCCAATCCTCCAAATAACAGATAATTGCGCTGGGTGAGTTGGGCCTCATAAGCCAGTTGCGTATCGGCGCTGGTCTGTACGAATATCAGGCTGTCTGAAAGGGCCTTCTGTTCATATTCATATCGATATTGCTGTTGAATGATGGCTTTCCTATTTTCTTCTCTTTCGAGACTATCACGCATGCTTATATGTAACTGATACATCTCGAGAGCCCGCCGATACTGACCTGTAGACTCGTAGCTCTTGTATAGATTGAGGGCAGCTTCTGAAATGAGGGAAGGGACTTCTATTGCATTAGCCAAATCCAGGGAACGGGTACTGTATGAAATTGCCTTAGTATAATTATACTGTGATTTATGAATAATCCCTATGTTGTTCAATGATGCTGATATGCCATGCTTGAACCCACTCTCTTTACTGATTTTAAGACCTTTGGTGTAATATTCCATTGCCTGGGGATAATCGTGCTGGGCAAGATAGACACCCCCAATATTGCCTAGATTAGTTGCGACCCCTTGAATATCACCGAGTTCCTTTTTTATCTCCAAACTTCTGTTCAAACATTCCAGGGCCAAGGTTTTTTCATCTTGGCTGTTGTAGATATTTCCAAGGTTAGTTAAGGTGTTCGATAATCCTTGTTTATCGCCGATTTCTTCTTTGAGTTTCAGGCTTCTGGTGAAATATTTCTTTGCATTTTCACTGTCTTTCTGTTTCCCGTAAACAATTCCAATGTTGGTTAATAAGTTTGAGGTCCCTATTGTATCCGAGAGTTGTTCACTTGTCATCAGACTCCTGTTGAAATATTCCAATGCAAGGGCATATTTGTCTTGTGCTTCGTACACAACTCCAATGTTGGCCGAAGTTCTCCCTATCCAATGTTTATCCCCAATTTCTTGGCCGACTTTCAAGCTTTTGGTGAAATATTCGATCACCTTGTCAAAATCACCCTGCTTGTAATAGACGACCCCTATCTGATTAATATTTTGTGCTGTTGCCAGCTTATCCCCAAGCTCTTCTCTTATTTTCAGACTCTTGTTATAGTATTCGAGTGCCTTCGGAAAGTCAGTTTGAGTTTCGTAAGAAAACCCGATTAGCTTGAGGTTTTTCACTATTCCTCTCTTATCCCCTATTTCTTCAAAATGCTCCAGGCTCTTCGTGGCGTATTCGATTGCTTTGGTGAATTTTTTCTGTTTAAAGAAAACTCTTCCAATTGCAAATTGGGCGTTTCCCATCCACCGCTTATTTCCTAAGGATTCTGCCATAGCAAAATGCTTTTCCCGCCAATAAAGTGCGCTGTCAGGCTGATTTTTGTAGGCAAGTGCGAATTTATCCATCGCCTTCAGGCGGCTGGTGTCAGCTTGGGAAGCATCATTCCATATGGCAGATAGTGAATCTAAATTGGCTTGTGAATGAGCAAAAAAGCCAGTGAGAAAAAATAGTAGAAAGAGTGAGGGGCTTCTCATATTCGTGTAGGTTGTGAGGTTTGAATTCTTAGAATTCGTTTATGCTAATATACAGATCACTTTTTTGATATAAAGTGATGACTCATGCCCAAATGTCAGAATGCCCTTCCAACATCAGTTGTCCGATGTTGGAAGGGCATTTTTGTCTGCATCATTAAATCCACTACTCATTCATAATCCGATTATAGTATTCATTACTAATTGAGATAGTCAGATTTGTAATTTTTGCAAAATCATCACGAGTTATCTAGTGCTTTTGCATGTTTTCCCAAAATCGAAGTAGGAATGCATGAAACCACTGAAACTTTGCGAAAGCTGCCTTTTTAGCTTTTTTTTCCAAGTGTAGTTCCGTTTTGGTAAAGGTCCGGCAAAAGCAATCTTTACGCTAACAAATTATTAGCACTGAGACACATTATGGTATTAGAAATAAGTGCTACCATTTTTTATTAATTACAATTCCAATGAAAATTACCTCTTTCCCCAAATTATCTATCGTTACACTTTCTTTATTCATCCTACTCGTAGGGTCTTCTTGTGAAGAAGAACCCAATATTGAACCTGAGGTATCACATCTAGTGGTCCAACTAGAAGAGTTGGGTTTTACCCGATTTGTGGATGCGCTTGAAGCAGCCGACTTAGTCGATACCTTAACTTCCATCGAAAGCCTGACTATACTTGGTCCTTCTAATTATGCTCTCGATAATTATCTTTCCAGTTGGGTGTTTTGGGGGTATGAGGATTTTGATGAAATCCCACAAAATGAACTAAGAAAAATGCTTTATTATCACCTGATTCCAGGTATTGTAAAGGGGGATGAGTTCGTTTTTGGAAATTCTTTTGAGACGCTTGACAGGTCAGGACCTCATGGTGAAAGCCTTAGTATCCACGTTGATTCTATACTTGCTATGTCACTGAACAGGCAAAGTGGGATTGCCGATTACGATATCGAAACAAATAATGGAGTAGTGCATCGACTTAGCAATATGCTGAAACGCCCTGATTTATCTGATTTTTTAAGGCTGTATGCTTTAAGGTCTAGTTTCAGCACTGCGGTAAGTTTAGCTCACCTTGTAGGCACACTAAAGGGGGAAAAACCGATCACTATTTTTGTGCCTACAGAGGAGGCTATTGAACAGTTTTTAGAAATCCGAAATGTAAACGGTCTTTATCAGCTAACGAGAGAAGAACTGGCAGAATTAATTGGGAGACATATTGTAGATGGAAATACTAGAGAGGCAGCTTTAAAGAAGCTGGTGGGTTCAGGAAACACCGAATTGGCTACTCACAATGCTAATAGTAGCATTTCTTTATCGCTTAAAAACGGTCACATTATGTTAGATTCTACCGCCCAATTATTATGGACTGATCACCAAGCAAGCAATGGTGTAATGCATTTTATTGATAAAGTTTTAGTGCCTTAAAATGAACGATAGCTAATTTGATGATGAAGAATGGATAATTAATCATTTGCAATGAACATACAATTGCTAATTGTATAATTCTTCATCATCAAATCAACCCACCATC
>JBGCFB010000212.1:0-19711 GCA_045106685.1 Bacteroidia bacterium
TTTATTATCAAAATTGTCATTTCGACTCGCGGAGCTGAGGAGAAATCTTGACTTTATCGACTAATTGGCTAAAAGTCAAGATGTCTCGCCAGCTTCGCGGCTCGACATGACAACCCTTTTGGGTTTCGTTAGACAACTTCAGTTAGTCAAAAGCTAATAACCAAACAGTTATTACTTTTGTGCGATGCAAAAAACGCCCGCCCAATATCTTCCGCTCGCTATGCGTAGCTATTTGCTCGTATTGGCCAGCGGAATCTTGTTTTTTGGAGGCGCGACCTTGTTTCTGGGTTATGAGGAGAGCTTTTCCTGGCTAAATAGCTTGCACACGCCATTGGGCGACGTACTGATGCCGCACCTTACCCATCTTGGGCAAGGTATTATTGTGGCAGGCCTGGTCGTTTGGCTCATCGGTCGCAAGGACCCCGCCTGGGCGCTGACTTGTTTGCTCACACTCATTATCTTAATTCCGCTAATCGGCCTACTCAAGACACAGGCTTTTGATGATTGGGACCGTCCATTGCGACTATTGGGAGAGGAAAATATTCATTTTATAGGACTACGGCGCCTCACTGCCAATGCATTTCCTTCCGGTCATAGTGCTGGAGCTGCCGCGAGTCTCATGTTTTTGTTGCCTTTGATTACAAAAAGGGCCTACATCATGGGAGCCATATTGGGGCTGGTGGCGCTTATTGCAAGCTATTCACGCATCTATATTGGTGTGCACTTTCCTGGCGACGTTGCTGCTGGTTTGTTTATCGGTGGCTTGATTTCATTTATAGGAATCAAATTTTTGTATCCTTTTTTACAAAAACATCAAAGCCGTTTACAGTATCCCATCATTCTAAAATGGCTTGGGATATTTGTGCTTGGAGCTGGCATAGTCAGTTTAGTCAACACCTATTATCTGGATGGATTGGACCGATTGGATAAGCAGCTTTTTCTTATGCTAAATGGCTGGAATGCTGCCTGGGCCGATCCTATCATGAAATATCTTAGTGCCACAAAACCCTGGCTTTGGGTTCCTGCGGCATTGTTGATTGCAGGATATATGAAAGGCGGCTGGAAAATGGCCTTGCAGGTAGGAATTGCCCTTGCCCTTGCGGTTATCTTTGCAGATCGCGTGAGTGCAGGCATTTTCAAGCCTTGGATTGAGCGTTATAGACCCTGCCAGCCCGAGGCTGGCCTCGGTGAGCTGGTACGCATCGTGTCGAGTTGCGGTGGCAAATACGGATTCGTTTCATCTCACTCAGCCAACTTCTTTGCAGTCGCAGCGATGACCTTTCTGGCCTTCCCAAAACGCTGGGTCGCCATCTCGATGTATGGTCTGGCAGCAGCGGTAGCATATAGCCGCATCTACCTCGGTGTGCACTATCCTGGTGACGTATTGGCAGGAGCAGTTGTTGGGATAATGTGCGGTTATGCTGCCTGGTGGATTCCTGAGCAGCTTGATCTTTTTAAGATCAAGCTATAATGATAATTAAAAGTGCTAAAGCCTCAAGAATGTATGAGGGCTTTAGTCCAAAAAACTTGAAACTATTGCCCGGTCCTTTTAAGGCCGGGCGTACTTTAAAGATCAAGCTATAATGAAAAGTGCTAAAGCTTCAAGAAGGTAATAAGGCTTTAGCCCAAAAAACTCTTTCTTGTAGCTTTAGCGTCTATTCCTTCTACTATTGCCAGGCCATTTATGGCCTGAATAATAATATCAGCATGAAAAAAGTAGGCTTTAGCGGAACATGTTACTGGTGCATGGAGGCGATGTTTCAAAGCCTTCGTGGTGTGACAGACGTGGAACAAGGTTGGATTTCCACAGCCGCAAAATCAGACCACTTTTTCGAAGGAATCATCGTGCATTTTGAACCCAGTATCATTTCTTTAGATACGCTGGTTGAAGTCCATCTTCATACGCACAAAAGCACTTCCAATCACAGCATGCGCGATAAGTACCCCAGCGCAGTGTATGCGTTTTCGGATGAGTATATGGATTCTATTCGCTTGATTATGAGTGAGTTGCAAAAGGAGTTTGCTGACCCGATCATTACGACGGTTGAGCCTTTTGGCGCATTTAAGCGCTCGGACGAAGACATGCAGAATTATTATTATAGCCGTCCGGAAAAGCCTTTTTGTGTCAATATTATTGAACCAAAGCTTCGCGCGCTTTTGGAGCGCTTTGGCGGTGATGTTGTGCTTGATCTTAAAAGATCAAGCAATAATGATAGTTAGAGGTGCTAAAGCCTCAAGAATGTATGAGGGCTTTAGCCCAAAAAGCTTGAAACTATTGCCCGGTCTTTTAAGGCCGGGCGTGCTAAAGCCTCAAGAAAATGTGAAGGCTTTAGCCTCTAAAACTTAACACTTTAGCCCGGTCTTTTAAGGCCGGACGTTCTTAAAAATAGAGTATCAAGGATCAAGCAGCGAGTATCAAGTAATTAAAGACCAAGGCGCCTTTAATCCCCCACCACAGCACAAGGCAACTTATACACCTTGCGCTTGCTCTCCGGATCGACTATTTCAACCAGAACTATATAAGCACCTACCGAAGCCTTCGCTCCACGGTCTGTGCTTCCATCCCAGGTGAAAAAGCCAGAATCATTACCGAGAAGGCTGTTTTCAGCAATGCGCTTCACGAGTCGCCCTTCAAGATCATACACCGATACACGTGCATTTCCTCCGATAAAATCGAGGTCGTATTGAATGGTAAGGACATCGTCACGACTATCGCCGTCAGGCGAAATCAGGTTGAAGAGCAAGCTTACTTCACTCGCATCTTCGTTTGGTTGTATGCGCTGCGAATTCTCATATCCAGGTGTGGCAAAGCCCACGGTCGATGCCGCAGAATGCCAATTTCCAGGGTCCTGGCTTAGGCCTTGTGTGGAAAGCCGCTCCAGCGAAACACCGTTCTTATTGACAAGAGTAGCAAAATGATAATCATCCAGATATTCGAAGCGATCAAGAACCAGCGGCGTTAAATCGATGATGGTCTGCAATACCACCACACCACGTGTGTCATCATAGGTGGGGAAACTTCTCATATTCAAAAAACGCGCGTTTGCTGGCGGGTTGTAGGTCTCTTGTTGGAAGTCAACATTGCTCGTCAGACATACGATTTCACCGGGTAATAACAAGGTGCTTGCGGTGCTAAGTGGGTCCGTATTAAAAATCGTATCGATTCCTTCCAGGCCTTCACCAATTTCCATTTTTGATAAGTCCAGAATATTATCGCTCACATTGATTATTTCGACAAAATCTGCTCCTCCTGTGTATGGATTAAAGAGAATTTCATTGATTAAGACATCGCCTTCCAAAGCATTGACCGGCGTTCCCAGCGTCACATCTCCGCTCACCGCATTACCAAAACAATCCTCTATGGAGGTGTAGGAAAGCGTGTAAGCTTTTCCAGGAATAAGTTGGCTGCCAAATGTTAAGGTGATGGTGCTATTCGCATTTGAAAAGCTAATAGCATCAGGATTTCCGATGGACTCCAGATCAAATGAAGTTGTAGATATACTTGCTGGTTGTAAGACTTTCGAAAAGTTAAGCGTAAAGCTGCGCATGTCTGGCTCGGAACCAACGTTCATGAGAGTAGGGCTAACATCGTCACTGAGGAGACCTTTTATACTATTTTCGAACCCAGGTGTGCCACCAGCAGGAAATTCAGAGGCGCGCCAATTAGCAGCAATATTACAGGCGAAAAAGTCTGGATCGATGCGTTCCAGCGTCCAGCCACCTTGCGCTTTTTCTGTGTTTTGGTACCAAAGAAAATTATAGGCTATTGCATTCACTACAGATCCGTTAGCCGATTTTAGAATAACAGAATCACCCGCATTGTTCAAGCCAGGAAAGCCACTGATTCCCAGCACATTACCAAAGCTTGTATACAAGTCTTTTGCGTCTTCAGGGCAAAGAATCAGGTATTCATTTGGCAACAAAATAAATGGAGGTAATGTGCCCGCGCTACGACCATCACTAAGGCTCCAGTTATTAAGATCAAAGGCTTTGTCTGACCGATTAAATATCTCTACAAATTCTGCTTCTGGGAGTCCAACCTGAGGAGCAAAATCTGGGAAAATCTCATTAATGATAAGGTCTCCTTCCTGAGGTAGTGGAGAACGTAGTACCGAGTCGATGGCGCTGCTTTGCATCACATTACCACGACAGTCGGCCATACGACTGGCTGTTACCTGAATGATTTGCCCTTCTGGAAGCGGAGCCGAAAGCACCAGTTCCACACATTCAAAATCAGGCATAACGGGAATCGCCGTCTGAATAGAAACCGAGGTCCCCAAACTGAAGTTGCCAGGATCAGAAGCAAATGCTGCGTCCAGGCCTTCATCAAAACAGAGTAGAATAGTGTCAGGTGATACAAGCGTCGTGGTTAGAAGGATTGGAGCATCTGTGTCGATCAATCCTGCAAGGCTGTTGCTCTGGCCAGGGGTGCCACCTTGCGTATTGGCCGATGCAGCCCAGTTTGCAATTGGCGCACAATTGCGATTATTCGCATCGATCATTTCGAGGGACCAGCCGCCGTCTTCTTTGTTTTCGTCACGGTACCAATCGGCATCATAGTCCAGACTGTCGAGGAGTTCTCCACTCAAGTCACGTAAGCCCAGATTGTCGCCACTATTTACAAGTGAGGTCCACGGCAAGAGCCCTAGGACATCGCCAAATGATTCGAAGCTGGTTTCAGCCCCCTGTGCAACGAGTAAGAGATACGTTCCTGGTTCAAAGGTGAAAGCTGGTAATTGGGTAGTAACTGTTCCATTAGTAAAGGTCCAATCTTCAGTAGAAAATGTTTTTGTACTGCGATTAAATAGTTCCACATATTCGACCTCTGGAAGGCCTACTGCTGGAAAAGGATCAGCCATTATTTCATGAATAATGACATCGCCAGCTTGAGGTTCATCTGGAATGAAAAAGAAGAAATCCAGCGTATCCGGATCACTGGCAATGTTGCCGAGCGTATCTTCTTGATTGCTTATTACGATTTTGTAAGCAGTGTTTTGGGTGAAAGGTGTGGCAAAGCTCAGGTTAATGATATTGCTGCGGCCAGGCCCAGTAGGGCTTGCTGTAGCTGGAATGATATTTCCTGGAAGAAGACTAAAATTCGAAACGTCGCTGGCAGGAGCTGTAGCAAGTGGTTCTGATAGCTCCACGGTAATATTCGTAAAGTCAACGACCGAAACCGAAACCGCCGAAGGCGCTTCAGAGTCTACCATTGGAGGACCAACATAGAAATCATCAAAAAAGAAATCTGCATTTCGGGTGGAGCTATGTTTAACCCAAAGTCCAAACCAACTGCTATTCGCATATTTGTCATCAAAGGCGTTTCCCTGAAGTTCCCAAACGCCGTTTTTGTCAGTGTCAATATCCAGTTGCCAGTTACCACTGCCGTCGCGGCGAACGCGATATAGCAAGTCGATCCGCGAACCGATTGTGCCATCTGTTCCTCTAATGAGCAAGGTGTCGGTCGCTCCATCCTGGCGATACAATTCCACTGCATCATTGGAGCCGCTTTCCCCCAGCAAAAGAAAATATCCCGTGATGTCGCTCTCTAAGTCCTGCTGATCAGCAGTAAGATATATGCGTATTCGATTTGATGTACTAGGACCACCTGAAGTATAGCGTATGGTTCCGGTCCACTCGGTATTTGCTACGAGATTTTGAGGAGAAGTAAGATGGATTTCATCGCTTTGTGCCTGGCCGTTCGTCTGAAGTTCACCTTGAGCGTTCACCTGCCATAAGGCTGTCTCGCCGCTCCAGGTAGGGTTATTGGCGATATCTCCGTCCGAAAAATCATCTGTCAACTGGCCTATAGACGCATTTAGCCCCAGGGCTATTAGCATCCAAAGAAAAATAAGAATACGCATGCCCTGAAAGTAGTACACCAAAGTGAATTGTGCTAAACATTAAGCAGAAACACTACAATTTTTTATTGAACGATGAACAATTTGATAATTTGAAAGCTAGCTACCTATCATAATGGCGCTTAATCGTTAATTGTGAATCGTCCATTGTTACGATTGCTTAGCTCTACTGGAAATTTCATACATTCGCAATTGTGGAAATTCCGTGTATGTCTCGAACCGCTAACTTGCTCCTGGTATTGACGGTCTGTTTATTTGTAACTGCTTGCCAGCAAGCCAGTACAGATGAGGCTGTTTTGGAGCGCGCAAGTGCACAGTTATCCGCTGCAAATAGCTGGACGACAAGAGCATCATTGGAGCTTACCCAAAGTCTTCGCGATTCCCTATTTCAATACAACGATAGTCTGGGGCAGCTGGAGAAATTACGCATTACAGAGAAGCAGATTCGCGAGGCTCTTGATCGCCTGGAGACTGATATGTTGATTTTGGATAGGGTAGTGGATGGTAAAAAAGATCAAGATGAAAAGTCTACGATTCTTGCCTATTGGGAAAATGATAACCGCCTTGACAAACTGTCCAATCTTTGGTCTTCATCTTTTGAGCTTTTGTTAGAAGGAAAAAGTGACAGTACAAATCGATTTTCCTCCAATGATCCGGCATATTGGCAATCGCTTATAGCACATCCGCGAGCAAAGTATCAGCAAACAGTTTTGCAAGGTGCAGCGCTTGATCTGAATGTTGCCTATCTAAACTGGCTGGAAGCACTAAGACAATCCTATGATTTGCCTCCTTACCCTGAGCATCGTTTGAAGCTTGTGATCGCACCCCATTCTCGCGACCTAAGTGCTGGAGCCTATTTTGATGCCGACGCCTGGATAAGCAGTGTGATTAATATTCCAAACCTTGATTACGATGGAACGGGCGTGAGTATGGATTCTGCATGGATGTATGAAGCCAGGGTTCATGTGCTTGCCGGAGAAGATACGCTGCGAAATAGGTCTTCCTGGATGCAGCCTTTTGAAGTGAATACACGCTTTTTTAAAGCAGATGGAGAAGAACGCCAGTTTCAAATAAAAGATAGCTTTAAGGTCTCTCGTCCTGCGGTTCGCTGGTATGGTCAGCGCCCGCGATACCGCAATTGCGCGCATCGTTTTCGTGTTGAGGTGCTGCGTTTGGGCAGCGACTTTATTCCCTCTTTTGAGATATCAGATGGCGAAATTGTCGCGGACCAGGATAGTGCAATATTCCTATTGCGTCCTGGTGGATCAGAGGTTCGGGTTGATGTTTTTCAGGAAGGTACCGATCGGTCAGTCCTTTTGGATACCTTTCGGTTTGACTGCGTTGGCCCTCCGATGCCGCATTTTGTGTTGTTGGTAAATGGGCAACCGTACGATGGCTTCGCATCGATTCCGAAGCGCTCTCGTCTGGTCTTGCAACTGTTGGGAGACCCGGAATTTGCGAGCAAATATCCTGAAGATGCGCGGTATGCTATTGAAAAGGTGGAGGTGCTTATTCAGCAAAAACCGGATGATCCTCCAAGGTCGATTTTGGCCTTTAGCGGCCGTGGCCGTTCTGGTAGTCAGGGAGTACCTATTATGCTCGACCAGTCGCCTGTTCCACTTCCTCCTGGAACGCTTCTTCACATCAGAGCGGAAGGTATCTCTCGTAGGAATTATAAAGGTGATTTTTATAAAGAATCGCGCTTTACGGAGCGTGGGCGTAGTTTGTCTGTTGTTTTGAGGTAGGGAATTAAATCTTCGCTGTTTGATGCTAAATTTTGAAAAGCGAAGATCGAGCATCAAACATCAAGGATCGAACATTTTATGACCCAGGCTTACCACAGGTGCAAGACTTACGGATTTTCTTGAAGTGATAACTGATGTACACCGAAAGGAAATTACTGCCGATCTCCCGGTCTATAAATAATCCTTCCGATGGCGTACGCGCTGGACTCACGTTGTCTTCCTGACGTCGATTGTGAAACAAGCCATACACATCAACTTCCACACCCATAGAAGCATGCTTATTTGCGAACATGCGCGCGCCCACAAACGCTGATGCTCCATAGCTTGGGAACTTACGTTTATTAGCTGCTACATTGAGATCAGCCATGTAATCCTCGCTGAGCCAAGCGTACCGCACGATGGCATCCAGGCCAGCATACAGTTGCAAACGGTAGATGTTATGCTTGAACATATAGCCTAAGCGAAACTCAGCAGACTGCTGCTTTGCTTCAAAAGGCTGATAAATTTCACTGATAATACCGGGGCTGGAAAAGGTGCCTTTTCTATAAAAGCCTCCCAGTCGCAATGCCCGCTTTTGATCAAAGTGATAGGCATATCGAAATCCATTCAACGGCGTGAATTGAGTGCCTTCTAGTTCTGTAAAAGCTTGCACGCTTCCCAATTGAAGGGTAAGCTCATGCACCTGTGGGTGAAACCGGGGCCTTTGGCCCTGTATTTGACCCAAACCAAAAACCATCAATATGCTAGCAATAAAAAATAAACGCATGTGAAATAAACGTAGTTTCGTCAATAATAGTGATTATTATGGTTGGTTTTGTTTCGGTTGCTAACCTCTGTCAGCGCTTTGAGCATTGTGGTAAGGCGCTGACAGAGGTGGCAGCAACCCAGTCGTCTTAATATGATGAACAAAAGTGATCTAGATTTGTAAGATTTTAGGTGTTTTTCCATTATAACTACTCACAACGTAACTATTTAGTCTAGCTTGCTCACCTGTAATTTTACGGTGGCTGAGCGGAGTCGAAGCCACTTTAGCCCATACGCTTCGCGTAGCCCTTTGGTCGTTTCGGCTCCGCTCAACGACCAAGTTATTTTTGAAAAGCAGCTAAATAGTTACTTCACAACAAAGATAAGCATACATGTCAACGTTAGTCCTCTCCCCTGCAGAGTTATCCCTCTTTCATGATCAAACAGTAATGCCTCTCAAGTTTTCTATCTTAAGTAAGATGGAAAAACTGCTCGAACAGCTGCGCCATGTCGTCGCCGAGTCTGTTGCGCCTATTGCATCCGTATTTCCACCCGAATTCGATATGACGACTGGCAAAATCACCAAAGGAGAGAACTATAATACCTATCCGTATCGGGTCATGGACTTGCCCAGGGCATTTCACGGAAGCGACATTTTTACATTTCGATGTGTGGTGCTTTGGGGTCATCCCATCGGGTTTCATTTGATTTTGGGAGGGCGCTACAAAGCCTTGCTGGAAGAGAAAGTAATCCAGGCAGCAGGAACCTATCCCGATGGCATCCTGCTCTCTACTCATGACGATCCCTGGCGCTGGGAATTTGATCCAAATGCATATCTAAAAGCACAAATTCTTGCTGATGAGGGCGTGGCGCAGGCATGCCGTAATCACACCCTCCTGAAGGTCAGCTTCTTTATGCCACTGGAGCAGTATCTGGACATTCCGGTTACAGGCGGCGAGATTTGGCGCTTATGGCAGTTGGTACTTTTTGGGAAGTAAAGATGCTTTATTTTAGGGCTGATGATCAATTAACTAATCGGTATCTTTACTCAAAACAGACAGAATGATAAGCGATCTATTAAAAGATTCATTTAGTAGTGCAGTTGATTTTGATCCATTGGAGGCAATCCGACTTAAAAAGGAGGAGATGTTGCCAGTTGATTATTTCGATTTTTATCATTCTGTATCAAGTGTCTATTCGTCTAAAATTGAGGGAGAAAACATAGACTTTGATAGCTTTTTTAAACACAAATTTTTGAACGTTGAGTATAATCCCGATTACACAAAAAAGTCAGACGACCTTTTCAAAGCATATCAATTTGTTCAAAAAAATCCTTTTACAAAGGAAAATGTGTTTAAAGTACACAGTATTTTGAGTGAGCATTTATTACCTGCCAGTCAAAGGGGTATCTTGAGAAACAATCCGATGTTCGTGCTGAATGAAGATGATAGGATTGAATATGTTGCATGCGAGGCTAAATGGGTTTCCAGTGAGCTAGATGTTTTCTTTGAAAAGGCCGTAACACTCTTAAATGCCGACGTTTCTCCTGTCGACGCTTTCTTTTATGCTGCTCATATTCATTTGAGTTTTGTCAAAATTCATCCTTTTCAAGATGGAAATGGTCGAACCGCTCGACTTCTTGAAAAATGGTTTTTGATAGAAAAACTAGGCCAGGATGCTGTTTCGATTGAATTGGAGAAGAATTACTATTTAAACAGAAAAGATTATTACAAAAATATCCGGCAGATAGGACTAGAGTATGACACGCTGGACTATTCTAAAGGCTTAGATTTTTTATTGATGACGATCGGTAGTTTGAAAGGAAGCTAAATCCTTAAATTTTTTCAAAAAAACAGACGACCATGAAAACGCGGATCATGTACATTGAAGATAAGAGTAACGGACTAACCGGGATCGCACGAATAGGCAAGGTCACTTTTTCTAAAACAATGAAATCCATTCACTATAAAGGCAAAACCTATCAATCCTTGAAAGGTAGTGGCCTGAAGGCTAATTTTTTTGAAACTGAAAGTGGAGATGGATTTTGGATATCAGGTTGCAAAAAGGATGGCTCCGACCGTAATTATGGTGAGCGAGTTCCAATTTATATCGATGATGATATCCAGGAAGAATATTGGACAGTAATTCGGAATCTGCCTGATATGGTGGGTACTACGATATTGTATGGTAAGTAAAAGCTTTCACTTTACCACCTTCGCTACATGCTTCCATAGCCATTTCATGCCTGTGTACACATCCGCATGGCCGTGAGGCGGATTGCTCATATAAGCCTGGTCGGTGCTGAGGTCGCGGATGTAGAAGTAGTACCAAAACTGAAAGTTGCTGATGCGATATATTTGCAAGGTGCGATCATATCGCAGAAACATGGCGACCATCGCTTCCGGATTTGGAACACGCCAGTGCCGTGGCATCGGCACGTAATCGAGATAGTAATAATGCCCGCGATTTTTGTGCGCTTCCACCAGCGCTAACGGGACCATTTTCCAAGGGAATGGATAGTACTTGACCAAGAGCTTACGCTGCGTTTCATTATGCTCCTTCGAAAGCGCATTGATGCGTTTTGTCTTTTGTAAGTCCTTGCCTGTCAGCCCTTTGGTAGAGAATGTCTCATACGCCGGAATGATCAGCGTGTCGTGCATAAGCGCTGAAGGGAAGTCATAATGGACTTCAGAAACGCCAGGTTCCTGAGCAAAAAGCAGGAAAGGAAATAAGATAGAAAATGAAGAAAGGACGATGTTTTTCATGCGATGAGAAATCTCATTTGCATGGTGTTAAAAGACCATGCAATAGTGGTGAAAATCAAGGCTGAAGCCTGTGAATTTTAATCAAGGCTTTAGCCTCAATTATTTACACTATTGCCCGGGCATTTATGGATGGTGTTAAAACACCATGCAATAGTGATGAAAATCAAGGCTTTAGCCTCAATTACTTACACTATTGCCCGGCCTTTTAAGGCCTGGGGCAAAGAAGAATCACATCGATATTAGACTTTTAAAAGCCTAGCAAGAATTGAAAGTATCAAGGCTTTAGCCTAAATATTTCCCACTATTGCCCGGGAAAGGAAACCTTTTATAGGCCCAGGCTTAAAGATACAGAATTTACTTCAGGAGTAGCTCCGTTGCGCCATTGCCATAAAGCGCCGGATCAGCCGGCCCAAAAGATCGCACTTGCGGAACATCTTTGAGGCGACGCTGAATCTCACTCTTGAGCTTGCCAGCTCCTACACCGTGAATCAATACAAGCTTGTCCGCATTTTGCATAAGCGCATCTGAAATGGACTTCTCAAAGTGGTCCAACTGTATGCCCATGAGCATATTTCTATTGAGCGCATATGGATTCGAAACCAACTTCTCAATATGCAGATCAACCACAACGACCGGACGTGGTTTCGATTTTTTTATTTTGGCAAAATCCGATTTCAGCTCTACTTCTTTCTCCACCGGAGCACGTAGTGGGAACAGCCAGCCCTTTTTATCCAAAGCCGGAATATACTCCGCCAGGTTCTGAATCGACGATTGATCCCAATCGATCTCACGCGTAAATGGAGCCTGAGGATAGCCTGATCCGTGTTTGTAAAAAATGAATTGAAAGTAAAACGAACGAGTCGCAAGAAGCTTCTCTTCCGTTACTTCGGCCAGCATTTCACGCCCTGACTTCGGTACCTTGCCATTTGAAATGCCGATGTACTTATTCTTTAGCTTGGCATAACATGCATAGAGCGCATCCTGACCTTCTGGGTTGAGAAGGTGCAGCCGAAAGCTGTTTTGGGCACCTTCTGGAATCACAGCCAATGTAAGCTCAAACAGGTTGCCCATCACAGTAGGACCATCTCCTTTTTTTAGCTTTTTGAGCTCCTCTTTTGATCTAAAATATTTGTCCTCTTCCGCGGCGATGGCGATGATTTCATCAATGTGTACGTCGTAAGGGAAGTCGTCTCCGAAGTCGACTTCGACATGCTTATTGTCGACAATCGCTGTCACTTTTCCTTCTCCTGTATCGTGCAAAAGGCTTACACGCTGTCCTATATAAAATTGCATGATTGAAATAACTAGGGTCGTTTTGTTCTGGGTTTAATAAAAGTGTTCAGACCATTCAAGTCGTCAGACCACTTAAGTCGTCTGACGACTTGCGCGTGCGCGCGAGCTTTACGCAAATTGCAGATTTAAGTTGGATAGACGCTTTTACTTGACTAAAACGGTTCGTTTGGTAGCGTCCAGCCAGCTGCTGTCGCCTTCTACCTGATAGCGAAGAAGCTTAAAAACAGCCTGGTATGACATTTTGTTCATGGCCTGACCTTTACAATCCATATGAGCTGCAAGGTCGGTCGTTGTATGTATAAAGCTTTTTTGAGAAAAAGGTGGGATTGAGTCTTCGATGATGATCGTTCTTACAAAAGGCGCAACCTTACAGTTGGAACCGCTCGTTCGTTTGCGCTTGACTTCTGCCCGCAGTTCGAGTTTTGTAACTGCTTTATGCATCTGGTTTTGGATGCTGAGACTTAGATGCCCTTTATAGAGCGAATCAATTTCAAGGTCTTCTCCTTTAAATTGCAAGCGATAACTATCCAATGAAATGCTATCTATCCAAGTATCAGGAAAAGGGTTGTAAATGTCGTAAGTGAATACCGCTGGCGCATCGCCTTTGAGGTAATCACCCAATGTTTTGGAAGGATCGCGAAACATGCTGGGACGTTCCAGCCAAGCCATAGCAGAGTCCACAGGGATTTCATAAAGCTGGCCGCCATCGACTATGTGGATCGCATTTCCTTTCAGTGCGACCGGCTTGCCGACGGTTTCGGCTAGTTGCGGTAGTGCTTCTCCAAAAGCACCAGAAGCAACATGTGGCCGCAAGACAAAATCAGTAATGGTCGCTTCATTAGCATTGCTATTTTCATCAATTGCTGGTCCACAAGCTGCGATTAAGCTTAGGAGCAATATTGATAATACATAAAATCTCATGACTAGTGTGGATGTGGTTCTTGATGATTTTGTACAAAAAATCACACCGCAAATTAACAGCCATCCTTTTCAACAAAAAAATCCCCGGCCAGGAAAATTCACTGACCGAGGATCTGCTTTGAGATTGTTGAAGGGAGATTATTTGACTACTACGAAACGCTTGGTAGCGCCGCCTACATTGAGTAAGTAGACACCCGCAGGTAGATCTGTAACTGTTACTTTTTCCTGAAGGTATCCTTCGCGGTTACCGAGTGGCTTCTGAATAAGCGTGCGACCAGCCATGTCTATCACCTTGATGGTGAGATCTTGCTGGACTGGACTTTCAAAGCCTACGGTTAGCAAACTGCTTACCGGGTTAGGTGCGATACTCAGGTTTGCGACACTGGACTCAGCCTCATCACCCATGGTGATTGCGCCGACATTGAGGTCGACGTCATTACCATCACAACTGCCTTCATAGATTTTTACATTTCTGAAATAGGCATTTCCGTTGCTTGGAGAAGCATCATGGTCACATACAAAGAAGAGACGATTGTAACTTCCTGTGTAGAAACTTCCTACTGGAATCGTGTAACTCGTCCATGCAGTAGGGGAGTAGTTATCATAATTGTTGATTCCCCATGCCTGAGTTCCATGAACCTTGAAGGTCAGGTTGCTACTTATACCGTTATCGTTGTCAAATCCGATTCCGTGGATTTCACCTTGTAAGGTCGAACGGAAGTCAAACTCGATGATCGTATTGGCAGTGACATTATAGTTCAATGTGATTGCCTTCCATGCATTGTTTTGAAGGAAAATCGTGCTACCACCACTTTGTACAGTAACGGTGCCATTATCCTGACTTCCTCCATAGCTGATAGGTGCATTGGAACTAAAGTTGATCGGAGGGCAAGCTGCAACTCCGCCAATACTGATGTCATCAACACACATATCACCAGACCAAGTGCTTGCACTGGTTCCACGGAAGCGTAGACGTAGTTGTGTAGAACTTGTATAGCTGTTCAGACTTACTGTTTGTGAAAGCCATGCAGAGCCTTGGCTCCCAGATTGAGACCAGATTTGGGTCCAGCTTGTGCCATTTGTACTTGCTTCAAGACGAAGGGTACCAGGACCAGTTCCCAACATATGGTACTGGAAGGAAATACTTGGGCTATTGACACTGCTCAAATTGAAACAGGGAGAATTCAGAATAGCTGTTTTGTTTGGATAATTTGGAGACGAAACCTCCATATATGCATACCATGTCCCCTGAGCAGCAGCACTCGGCCCTGTTCCAGATGAAGGCGTTCCTCCGCTTCTGCGCGTCCAGTCAAAATCATCGCCACTCGCATTTGTCCAGCCAAGATTACTCTCGAATGTATTGGAGTATGGGAAACCTGTCACTGTGCTTGTACATCCTGTAGAAATAGCAATTGTTGTGAAATTAGGGCCACTGATATATGCAGAATTAGTTGTTCCACAGCTCGTGCGAATTTGCCAGTTGTAGGTTGTGTTTGCTGAAAGGCCAGTCAATACACGGCTATTGCCTGCGGCATTTGTGATATTGGTCCAGGTCGTAGTTCCATTTACACGGTAGCGTAAGTCGTAATTACTCGCTCCCGATGCTGGAGCCCAGTTGAGCTGAGCGCCACTTGTAGTGATGCTGCTTACGCTTCTACTCGGAGGAGGAAGGCAGCTTGCTACTCCTTGTACGCCGATGTCATCGACACACATATCACCAGACCAGGTGTTGGCGCTAGTTCCACGGAAGCGTAGGCGTAGTTCTGTTTCAAATGTATACGTATTCAAACTCACTGATTGAGATAACCAAGCTGAGCCTTGTGAACCAGATTGTGACCAGATTTGTGTCCAGTTTACACCATCCGTACTTGCCTCAAGGCGCAGGGTTCCTGGTCCCGTTCCCAACATGTGATACTGAAAAGAAATTGATGGGCTACTGATGCCACTCAAGTTGAAACAAGGACTGTTGAGGTTAGCCGTTTTGGTTGGGTAATTTGGTGACGAAACTTCCATATATGCATACCAGGTTCCCTGAGCAGCACCCGTTGGACCTGTTCCGCTTGACGGTGTTCCGCCACTATTACGTGTCCAGTCAAAATCGTCACCACCTCCGTTTGTCCAGCCGAGGTTGCTTTCGAAGTTATTACTATATGGGAAACTGGTAACCGTTGAGGTACAGGCAGCACCTGCACAAGGGCTCAGACATGAACCATTTGTCACCGAGTTACGGATAACGTTTCCAGGTTGAGGGCCAAATCCAAAATTGAAATTGATCGGTGCTGTTCCACGTGAGTCACAGTAACTCATGATGGTTCCTTCAAATCCCGATGGGATAGATGGAACAGCACATGAACCTTCTGTCGCAAGGGCGCAGCCGTCGATAGCTGTATTGTTTCCATTCCATACACATGCGTGTGTGTGGCGTGAACCCAGCAAGTGACCCATCTCGTGGGTAACTACTTTTACCGAACGCGAATACGTCGGTACAGTATTGAAAGCAGTCGTCGTCTGCGTTACACAGAGTGACTGATCGATATTGCTGTTACAGATTCCTGCGAAACCTGCAGCAATACCACCTGCACCTGAGCTGATATACGAAATCAAGTGGCCAATATCACCATTCATGGAGCTGATCTGATTCTGGAACTGGGTCCGCATGGTAGAGGAACCACCAGAGTATGGACTTGTAGATGTCCAGATAAAAATGTCCGATACCACCATGTTGATATTCTCATTTGCATACAAGGTGATGGACTGGTTAAACAGGCTATTGATATAGTTGGTAGTAGTGGTAACATTACTACTATTTTGCTGATAGGTATTGAAGTTTACTTCTACATATACACGCACACAATCTGAGAGTGCTTTTGAAGGAGGAGCAGGGAGAAGCTGTTCTGCAGTATAGCCTTTTCCATCACTCTCGGTAAAACACCCAAAACCACGAGCTTCTTTGAGGTCAGCCTCGTTGTACACAACGTGTTCTCCAGTTGTGTTTTCTTTTAGTTTTCCAAGAACATAGTTTCCTTGTGCGCCTTCTGGACTAAAAAAGCCCGCAATCTCATCATCATAGATAGAAATGGCGACGAGCGACTTTGTTTGACCTTTTACAATACCTCGATAGTGAAGACCCATATTTACATCAAGGTCTCCCATGCTGGAAGTTCTCACCTTGATGCCAGGTAAGGTGACCTGGACCTGCACGAGTTGGAGTGTAAATACGCCGTCTACAGTAGGAACGTCAAGTGTGATGTTCTCTGCTGATTTCTTTCCAGCAGCTTTAAGAGCTTGGAAATCAGGCTTTAGGATTGTCCCTTTTGCGAGGGCTCTCTTGAGTTCAGGTCGACTGATTGCGTTCGCTTTTTGTTTTTGAAAAAGCGTCACGTTGTGAAATGTTTCCCCCAGATTTTCGGCAGAAATAACCATGTTGGCAGGGATGATTTCTCCGCTTGACGGAGCTTGAGCATAGGCTCCAACGAGCAGAAGCCAGCACCCGATCAGGGCAAGTACATGTGTAATTTTCATATTATAGATAGAATTAATTGGTTGAAAAATGAGCAATGGGTAGCCTGTGCGTTCAGTTTGGCTGAACACATAGACTCGTCATAATCGACGCTTTTCAAAACCGAGTGGGGTAGAAAGAGGAAGCGGTTTAGTAAAAGCTACCTTGAGATTGAAAAGCTATTTGCGTATTGCTACTACCTTTTCGAAAATCAAATTAATAAGGACTTTAAACAATCCCAAACATTGAATCAATTTACTGAATAAAATGTGCACTCAGATTCGGTGTGATTCTTACAGCTTTAAATGGGTTATAGGTGTTTGGGTAGAGGCCTAATAAAAAAGCGATGCGACGATAAACCCTGAATGGGCCTATCGTCGCATCGCTTTTCTACAGAAAATAAGTATCGCTACTGCTTTACAAAGCGCTTATTTCCTACATGGTCACCCGCTTCAACACGCATCATGTATACGCCTGCTGGTAGGTTAGATGAATCAAAAGTAAGACGCTGAGTTCCCGCAGAACGGGTTCCAAAGTCATGTGTTGCCACAGCTTTTCCTACTGTATTGTAAAGGGTGATAGTCACAGGACTAGCTTCTGTAAGCGTAAGTTTTGTTGTGCTAATGCCTTCAGTTGGGTTTGGATAAACCTGGATATCAGCACTGATGTCCTGGAAGTCAATTCCAGTATTTACCTGCTTCAAAGGAACACCGTCGATCCCTGTTCCCGTAGCGATCTCTTCAGTTACAGTACTGCGCACGAATGTGATCAAACTTAGATTTTCCCAGTCATAAAGACCAGCGCTGTTATCAAAAGTAAACGGACGAGAATATGTATTTCCAGCAACAGGCATTACGGTCAGAGCTTCGCCCCATTGTCCAGGAGTGATCGCTTCTCTAAATACATGGTTATGAACGTAGTTAGGATCGCTAGAGCCACTTTGTCCAGCCACAAGGTTATCCTCCATCAACATGATGTACAAGGTCTGCTCATCTGCATTAGCTGTAAAGTAAACTTCCACAGTTCCAGAAAGGATGTGTGTAGCACTATCATATTCAGCTTCAATTCCAATATTGATTGGAGAGGCTTCAGCCAATGTGGTTGCGACCTGGCTAGCCCATGCAGAGCGAGACTGCGCTCTGTTTCCATCGGCCCAGGTTTTACGGTTAGTCATCGCTAAAGGCATAGCGCGTCTTCCAGCAAAGGCTGTGGAATAGAATGCATCAAGATATGATCTGCGGAAATCAGGATCAGAAGCACTGCGAGGAGTAGTTAAGCCTGAATTGGAAGGATGGTATCCAACTACCCATGCATCATCGGCATATTGAGTTTTGATATTTTTTACAATCGTGTGTCCGGGAGGGCAATTAGGACAACTCGTTCCAGTAAATTCTTCGATAACGGTGTTTCTGTTTTCAGGAGTCGTGCTTGCAAGCGTTTGGGCAGATAGGCTACCGATGGCAAGCATCAGTATGATTAGCGTGTAGATTTTTTTCATCATGTTTTAAAATTGGTTTTTATTAATTAGTGCCTCAAGGTACTTGATCCAATCTATTGTAGAGAAGGGTTCCGTATGAATGGAAGTAATTAGCACATTGCTGGCTACAATGTGCGACAGTAGATAGGTATGATCATGGACGTTGTAGGCAGTGTAAACGTTGCATCTAACGCCTCTATTCATACCCGCCAGCTTTGGCTTTTTGTGCATGAAAAACGGCCTTCTCTTCTTCTTTATAAAAGTCGTATAAACCGGCCAATTGAAAATGAGCCAGATACTGGCTGTCATCAATCTCTACCGCTTTTTTAAAATCTTCAAAAGCCAGATCATAACGCTCGCCTTCTACATAACTCATGCCTCTATATACATAAGGAAGTGCAAAGCTGTCACTGTACGAAATCGAAAGCGTATAATGCTCCACCGCTTTGTTAATCGCCTGCTGATACGCATCTAATTGCTTGGCTTTCAGTGGAATAGCCTTTCTATAGTAATAGCTACCTTTGTTGTAATTCGCAAGCGAGTGACGAGGTTTAGCATTGAGCAAGGTTGTATTATACTCGTCAGCTTTGTCAGGATTATTCAATTCTGATACATACAGATCATGCAACTGAAGGAGTGTTTTTTCGTGTTGAGGATTCAGAATCAAAGCTTGATTGTAGCGTGTTAACGCACTGCGAATCGCTCCTTTTTCTTGCTCAAGAAACCCTATCGCAAATGGATAAATCGGATCGAGTGAATCAAGTCTGATTGCTTCCAGATAGCTCTCCATTGCCTGATCATATTCCTTACGCAAAAAGCGCATTTGCCCTTGCTGATAATACACATCCGGATTAGCTGATCCATACTGAGATGCAAGCTGGAATTCAGACCGAGCCAGCGTAGAATCGCCCTCTGCCAATGCAAAGTACGCACGCAGATAATGCAACTCAGGATCATCATCCTTCATCTTAATCGCCTCACGTATATCATGAATTGCCCAGTCAACCCGGCCCTGATCATAGTACACCACAGCGCGGTCTTTATAGAGCGCCCAGTTACTTGGGTTCGCTTCGATATATCGTGTCAATCGATCGATCTCTCCCTGGGGCGTATTAGCGAGGCTGTCTACAGTTGATGCTGTAGCATTATTTGTTTCCTCTGATGCTTTTTTTCCATCTCCGCATCCAACGAACATAACCACGATGCCAAGTGCCACTAGAATCTGTTTCATGGTATAAAAGTAGCTTTTTTTGATTGAGCAGTAAAAGGATCAAGTAGATGATGTGATTACACAATTTTGAGGAAGCCTTTGTGAGTGGAGCCAGCTTGTATCATTGTCAAATCACTATAAACTATACTTCAAGAAACACCCAGCCGTTCCCTGAGCGGAGCCGAAGGGACTCATGCCT
>JBGCFB010000213.1:0-10062 GCA_045106685.1 Bacteroidia bacterium
TGCACATCATGCATGGTGATAAGCACCTTTTCGGCTTTTTTTACTTGATAGCGAATATTAGCAGCTCCCTGAAAAGGGTTTGGATATACTTCTGTAAGCACATTATGACTGAGCGCTTCGATGCTGGCTGTCGGATCATAAATCCGCACACTGTCCATCATGACAGTAAAGAGCGGGCGATCATTATTATCGGTGCGCACTTTTCCGATCGTCAGAATAACATTGAGGCCGTCGATGCAGGAACCAAATACGGAGTAGCGTTGATCCAGTCTGTTTACAGAATCTAGCGTAAAGTAAAACTGCGAGCCGGCGCTATTGGGCGCAGAGGTCTTTGCCATCGCAATAACACCAGCCGAGTCATGATTCATCGTAGGGTGGTATTCATCCATAATCGTATAACCTGGCCCGCCGCTGCCTGTCCCGGTCGGATCACCTCCTTGAATAACAAAACCGTCGATAACTCGATGGAAAATAACGCCATCGTAGTAACCAGAATCTACCAGACTGATAAAATTCCCTGCTGTGATCGGCATGATATCTTCGCGCAATTGCACACGAAAATCACCTCTCGTAGTGTGGAAATCAACGATGGTTTGTGCCTGCGAGGAAAGCGCAAGGCATAAAAGGAAGATTGTAGACAGTGCTCTCATATTGCTCGAAATTGATGGTATTTTGATTAACAATTAGCGATTGACAATTGCAGAATTAGTGCCTGTGGCATTACGCTACCTCCACCAAAAACTTATTTTTCTTTCCGCGTGTCAGGATCATGTATTTACCAAAGAACGCATTATTTGCATTCACCTGAAAATCCACTCCCTCGATACGCTCGCCATTCAAGCTTACAGCCTTGTCCTGCTGAATAGCACGACGTGCTTCACCATTAGACTTCGTGATCTTAAGCTCAGTGAGTAGTTCCAAAATACCCAAACCACCGCCCAGGCGATCAGCAGAAATACTTCGGGCATCACTATTTGCGACGATGTCGGCCCAGTCAGATTCAGAAAGGGAGACAAGATCTTCTGCGCGAAGGCGCTTGCCGGGGGCAAGAAACTCGGTCAACATTTGAGCGCTGAGCACCGCCGATGCGCCATGCACCATGCGTGTCACCTCTGTAGCGAGTGCCTTTTTACCTTGGTTAGCGCGCGGGTCAGCTTGCTGTGCCTCCACGAGCATTTCGATTTCTTTTTGTTCCAAAAGCGTAAACACCTTCAGCATACGATCGAGATCACCATCGTTGATATTGATCCAGTATTGGTAGAACTCGTATGGCGAAGTCATCTTAGGATCGAGCCACACGCTCTTGCCGTCGGCAGTTTTGCCAAACTTGGAGCCATCCTCGCGAGTAATCAGGGGCGTTGTCAAGGCAAATGCCTTGGACTCGTGGCCGAGCTTGCGGCGGATCAGCTCGGTGCCTGTGGTGATATTTCCCCACTGGTCGCCGCCGCCCATCTGGAGGCGCACGCCTTTGTTCTCATACAGCCACATGAAGTCATAACCCTGCACTAGTTGGTAGGCAAATTCGGTGTAAGAAATCCCTGTTTCAAGGCGCTTTTTCACCGACTCCTTATTCATCATGTAGTTGATCGGAATATGCTTCCCCACATCACGCAAAAAGTCGAGAAAGTTGATGTCTTTAAACCAATCGTAGTTGTTCACCATTTCGGCGGGATTGGTTTCAGAATCAAAATCGAGAAAGTGCTCAAGCTGTGCTTTGATGCAGCGCTCATTATGGCGAAGCGTTTCGAGATCGAGCAAGGAACGTTCAGCATCTTTTCCAGAAGGATCACCGATCATACCTGTCGCTCCTCCCACCAAAGCGTAAGGCTTATGGCCCGCGCGCTGCAAGTGTACGAGCAGCATAATCGTCGCCAAATTGCCGATATGCAGGGAACTCCCCGTTGGGTCAAATCCGATATAACCAGCCGTCTTCTCGTTGGTCAGGTGATCGATGGTCCCAGGCATCAGGGTGTCCTCATTGTTGATCATGCCGCGCCAGCGCAGCTCGGTTATAAAGTCGGTTTGTGACATGGTGTTTATTTTTAGAATGGGCAAAAATATGGCTATTTTTAAGAACCTAAAGGAATTAATATTCAAAATTTGCCCCAAAACAAACATGAACATTAACCCCGTCTATCTCAACGCAAGCCAGGAAGCTGGCAAAGCCTTCTACTTAAGTGATATCGAGGGCAGTTTTATGATGCTCAATCTGCTGAAGTTTAAAGCGATGGCGGATTATTCAGCGCATAAAGCCCTTGCTCCAGACACACCCATTTCTGGCAAGGAAGCCTACAAACGATATATGGCTCATACGCTCCCTTTTCTCAAAGAAGCAGGAGGAGAGGTGGTCATACATGGCAAAAGCGGGGCGTTTTTGATAGGGCCTCAGGATGAAGAGTGGGATGCGATACTCATCGTGAAGCATGCCAGCAAAATGGCTTTTCTTCAGTTTGCACAAAATGAGGCGTATCTGACTGGTGCAGGGCATCGCGACGCAGCATTGGCTGACTCGCGTTTGTTGCCGTTTGTTTCTCCTTAAATTCCTACTCCGAAAAGTCGATCTCAGTATTATCGCCAAGGTTCACAGAAGTGGCTCTACCACGCAAGGTCGAGTCGTTGCCGATTACGGAATTCTTCAGGATGATGCGTTCCAACGTCGAGTAAGCTCCAAGGATGGAGTTCTGTACGATGGCAGAATGAATAACGGCTTGCTCGCCGATGGCGACATTGGGGCCGATGATAGAGTCTGTGATATGGCAGCCCGGTGGAATATGGACCGGCGGAATAATCACCGTATTGTGGTGCTTGCCTTCTTCCGGCGGAGCCGGATTGGCTCGATCGAGCAAGACACGGTTGGTGTGAAGTAGCGACTGCTTGCGCCCACAGTCAAACCAGTTTTTGACCTTGAGCGCCTTCACCGGCGCGCCGGCATCGATCATCGCCTGAAGGGCATCTGTGAGCTGATACTCCAGTGATTGAGGAATATTTCGTTTTACAATTTCCTCCAAAGACTTCAAAAACAACGGAATATGGTCGAGCTTATACAAGCCAACCAACGCAAGATTACTGGTAGGAATATTAGGCTTTTCTACTGTTTTGAGCACATTGGAATCCCTGTCAACAACTGCGATTCCATACTCACGAGGATCTTCAACTTCTTTTACTCCCAGCACCGTCCCTGCTTCTTTGGCAATGATACCGACTTCATCCATAAAGATGGTATCACCCAAAATGATCAGCACTTCTTCTTCATTTTCGATTTCCTTGCGGGTCATCCAAAGCGCATGGGCTAGACCACGACGAGGCTCTTGCACGACAAAGGTTGCGTCTATTTTGTCCCCATAATACGTCTGCACATAATCCTGAATTTTTTCACGCAAATATCCCACAATAAAAACCTGCGAACGAATACCTTCATCCAGGAGACTTTCAATAATGTGGCCCAAAATGGGTTTGCCCGCTACAGGAATAAGCGGTTTAGGTTGTGTATGTGTATGAGGTCGGAGCTTGGTGCCCACACCCGCGACGGGAATGACGGCTTTCATTTTGTGAAAATAAGGATTTTTCAGGGCATTTTTTTAGTATCAAATACCAATCGCTCATTAATTTAAAGATCAGAGTAGAAAGTGGAAAAGTGAACGTTTGGGAAACGAAAAACACACGTTGACTTTTCTCTTTTTTACTTCGCGCCTTCGGCACTCGTAATCTGACGCGCAGTAATGGCCTTCTTCTCAGCTTCCGAATCTGTGACATTGGCGAAGTTGTGAAGCTCGTTCCCAACGAGAAGCGGAAGCACATCAAACTTGTCGCGGTGCATCGCAAATTTCACATCGGGCTGCAGATTGAGATGTGTAAGGCGATTAAAATGTGAAGACGCTCTGAAGAAGTAGCGCTTGCGCGAATTGGCAGACTTATATAACGTGCGCGCCATCATGGTCGAATCCTGGTACGGATAAAAGTGCTGACGCAAACGCTGTGCAACAGCTCCGGCAAAGATGGTATCCTCAAGGGTAAAATTATCCCTCCAGCCAGCGCATAGCAGACATACGTTTTGATTTTGTTCAATCAGCCAGTTGCACAGGGTTGTGATATTGGTAAATGCGCCTGCGACGATCTCTTTTGCTTCGCGGACCTGAGCCGCCTTGAGTGCGCGTGTGCCATTTGTAGTGGTCATGGAGATGCGAGCTCCTTTGACGCGCGGGTCCATAAACTCGAATGGCGAATTTCCCATATCAAAGCCTTCAATCATCACGCCGCTACGCTCGCCTGCAATGAGGTATCCATCTTTGCGAAAAGCTTCACACTCTTCCTGATGTTCTACGGGCACAATAAGCTCGACTCCACTACCAAAGCCAGCACACATCGACGTCGTTGCTCTCAGGATATCAATCACAACAACAATATTTCCCTTTACATCAAATTGGTCAATCAATGCAGGGGACGTGCAGACATGCATGTAAGGCTTTTTTGTAGATGGCATATTGATTTGATGATTAGCTGATTTGATGATTAAGGGTTTGGAGTTATGAGTTGTGGGTTTTGAGTTATAAAAATCTGAACTCAAAACCCATAACACAAAACGCTCAACCTTCTTTTATATAAAAGGTGTTTTTACCACCTGTACAGGAATGCGCTTGTTACGCACTGCGAGCGTAAGCTCGGTTCCTGCAACGGCAAGTTCTTTAGGCAAATAACTCAGGCCGATTCCTTCATTGAGCTTAGGGCTCATACCGCCAGAAGTGACCGTACCTACATGCTCCTCACCATTATAAAGCTCATAACCTGAACGTGGAATACCGCGCCCGATCACCTTAAAGCCAACAAGCTTTTTCTTGATGCCATCAGCTTTCACTTTTTCAATGGCAGCCTTACCGTTAAAGTCACCTTTCTTCAACTTGGTGATCCAACCCAGACCTGCCTCAATCGGCGAAGTCGTATCGTTGATATCATTGCCGTAGAGCATGTAACCCATCTCCAGGCGAAGCGTGTCGCGCGCGCCCAGACCGGTAGGAATAAGGCCGTGCTTGGCTCCTACTTCGAGGATATCGTCCCAAATACGCTTAGCGTGCTGATTGTAGACAAAAATTTCGAAGGTGCGCTCACCCGTATAGCCCGTTGTGGCGATAAGGCTTTTTTCGGCTCCGTGGAAAGTGCCTTTGAACAGCTCATAGGTTCCCATTTTGGACAAGTCCACATCGGTGAGTTCCTGCACCACGGCCTCGGCCTTAGGGCCAGAAACAGCGAGCAAAGAGCTTTCCTCAGAGATGTCAAGCATTTCTGCTCCGATCGACTTGTTGGTTTCCGTGATCCAGTTCCAATCTTTTTCAATATTGGAAGCATTCACACAGAGCATATACTGATCGTCGCGAATCTGATACACGATGAGGTCATCGACGATTCCGCCTTCGTGATTTGGCAGACAAGAATACTGCGCTTTGCCAGGATGAAGCTTTGAAGCATCATTGGATGTTACACGCTGGATAAGTTCCAGGGCCTTGGGGCCGCGGATGATAAACTCGCCCATGTGTGACACATCAAATATCCCCGCATGCTCACGCACCACGAGGTGTTCCTGTTTGTCTCCGGTGTAGCGCACCGGCATATCATAACCCGCAAAGGGGATCATTTTGGCACCCAAAGCATCGTGGGTCTCAAAAAGCGTAGTATGTTTTGCCATTCGATCTTGTAACGTGAATGCCCGGCCTCGTTGCCGCGCGTAGCGCCGCAAATGTACAAAGTATGGTTGAGCTGTTTGGGAAATTGAGCAAAAATCAGGATTATCACATACATGAAACCCAGCATCCTTTTCCTTTTCAGCTGTTTACTATCAGGTGTTTTTGCCCAAAATGCTCCTGATACGATGGCTGTGTATGAGACTGATTACAGGTTGAAGGAAACTGCTGTCAGCTTTTGGATACCGACTCATTTTGGTTACATAAACCTTACTCAGGCAATAAAGACGAATTTTAAGGTCAGGCTTACTTCCTCAGATTTTAAGCTTATCAAAAGCTGGGAATTAGATAGTACTGGGGATATACTTGCTGATAATTATTTAGGGTATGAACTCAACGGAACCACGCTTTCAGTTTCGTTTAAAAATACGGAAAGACGTAAACTGACACTCTTGAATATCATTTTGGATAGTGAGGATCATACCACTCATACTCTAAATATAAAGGACGATTACTATGAAACCGATCTTTATATACCACGAAGTGATGAGCGACCTGGATATATCCAGTATTATTCCAAAGGCTCTACGAAACAGCTTCGCTATTACCAACCACAGTCAAACGGTACGCTCAAGGTTTATATAAAGCCAGTCGAAGATAAATACCTGGCAAAGCAGTTGTATAAGATGGAGCAAACTGATTGCCTCTTGGCTGAAAACGGTTTTGCTGACAACCTTTATTGGAATGCACATCATGACTTAAAGGCATCATGGGACAATGGCGTTTTGTATGTAGGACTGCCAAACAATACTCAACATTTCACACTCGTATATCGGGTTCCATTTTTAACAGATGCCCCCATTACAAAAACAACCTATAAGAATTTTGGTACCCAAGCCGCTCAACACCGAACAACTATTACACTTGCGGACGGTCGTTTATATCAAACAGGATTTAATCCTCAGGCATTTACAATCCAGGTTAAGGCACATGATTTAGAACAAAATGTTCAAATTCTGGACACAACCTTCTCTATTGCAGATAGCAATATGCTGCCTAGTGATGCGCTCTTTCATCTTGATAATAAAGAGACCGAAGCGCTCTCTGAAATCAGGGACCTGCAACAATTCTTCAAAAAACTAAAGCGAAATAAGCACATGATGCTCGGGGTAGCTCCTTTAGAAGATGGAACGATTCAACTTGTCGTTGGCGCCGCTGTAGATGAGGACAAGACCAATCTCCTGAAGTCCATTGGCCTGTCTTTGGTAGGCTCAATAATCGCCGAAGCCACAAACTTTGGAACCATAGGTTATGACGATTGGGTAAAAAATCAAAAGAGCATAACCTGGGCCGAACTGAACTTTGACCTAAGCACAAACACACTTGGCCCCAAACGTTCTGCGAGTTTCCTTACAAGGTCAGCACGTATATTCATCGGTTATGTTGATACATTCATCTTTGATGGCGAGTTCGCCTATCGAGTCGATTATGACAGACGGAGCCGATCGTATTATGTGATCAGAGTTCGCTAAGTAGTCTTATCTATAATAGTGGTCAGACCACTTAAGTCGTCAGACGACTTGTGCGCGGGCGCACGTTATTCTACAGAAATTATCTGGAGGGGCAAAATTCGCGCTTTTAGGCGCGCGCTGATTCAGCGCTTTCATCAGGAACGATCAGGTAATTATGATCCGTTCCGTGGCCGCCTAGCTCGCTGACTTGCCGGGGGCCGGTTGCTTCTTCAATATGAAAAAACGTGCATGGTACGGTTTGGAAAAAAGCAGCGATTCGATCCCCTATTTTACGATCCTGAATCTCCAGTAAAACGACCGGACGATGCTCCGCAAGAAGTGGCCCATAACCAGCTAGCACTTCGGGTTCCAGGGTCTCTACATCAAGCTTGATCAGGTCTACTTTTTCGATTTTGTTTTGGGTCAAATAAGCTTCCAGCGTGGCGACCCGCACCTTGATACTTTGCTGATCCGTCGTACGCCATTCGGCATTCAGGCTACCGGCAGTGGTGTTATGATGTGCGAAAGCGCCTTCTCCATAATTGTAAAATGGAAGCTCACCTTCCTGATCTGAGAGCGCGAGTTGTTCGCAGATGACTTTGCTACCGTTGAGCGTACTATTTTTCTGGAGGGTAGAAAAAATATTCGGTTGAGGTTCAAAAGCGATCACCTTTGCCGCTGGGTTACTGGCCTGCGCAAACATCGCAAAGAGGCCCGTATTCGCTCCGATATCCAGGATCGTTTCCGCCTTTTCGCAGTGCTTTTCCCAAAGACTTCTGCTTGTTTTTTCCCAGTAAAAATCATCCCAACCGAGCCAGAAAAGCTCATTTTCCAGAAAATATCCCTGATGCTGAAGACGGAGGCGCTTGTCGTTTTTGGTATGTAATGAAAAAGGGCCGACAAACTTCAAATACTTCCGCAAGTTGGGTCCTGGAATCCACACGATGCGAAGAATGCGACAGAGCCAAGGCATTTTATATCGGAGTATAAGGTCTTTCACATTCATTTTTTTAGTAAATACGCGGTAAATAAAACCACGCCACGTTATGACAGATCTCGATATTGCCCGCCAGTTTACTCCGCTTCGCATCAAAGAAATCGCCTCAAAGATAGGCCTTTCCGATGAACACCTCGAGCCTTACGGCCATCACAAGGCCAAACTTCCGCTCAGCCTGATCGACGACAAGCGCGTCGCTGAAGGAAAGCTTGTCCTCGTTTCAGCGATTTCGCCAACTCCTGCCGGAGAAGGAAAAACGACCACATCGATCGGCCTGACCGATGGATTGAACCGCATAGGCAAGAAGGCGATGGCAGTACTGCGTGAGCCTTCGCTCGGACCTGTCTTTGGTATAAAAGGAGGTGCTACCGGTGGTGGCTACGCTCAGGTGCTACCGATGGAGGATATCAATCTCCACTTTACAGGAGATTTTGCTGCGATTGAAAAAGCGCACAACCTGCTTTCAGCACTTATCGACAATAATCTTCACCAGAAGAAAGTCTCGCTCAATATAGATGCTCGTACTGTCGTCTGGAAGCGCGTACTGGATATGAATGACCGCGCATTGCGCTCGGTAATTTTGGGTCTGGGAGGCCGTACGCAGGGCGTTCCGCGCCAAAGCGGTTTCGATATCACAGCGGCATCCGAGATCATGGCGATCCTTTGCATGAGCACTGACCTCGCTGACCTCAAACGTCGCCTTGGCAATATTCTCGTAGGGTACAATTTTGATCGTGAGCCGGTATATGCCCGCGACCTCAAAGCGCAAGGCGCGATGGCTGCACTTCTTAAAGATGCTATTAAGCCTAATTTGGTTCAGACACTGGAGCAGAATCCTGTGATTCTACACGGTGGGCCTTTCGCCAATATCGCGCAAGGAACCAATACGATTATTGGAACACGCATGGGGCTTACGCTCTCGGATTATGTCGTAACTGAGGCTGGCTTTGGTTTTGATTTAGGGGGTGAAAAATTCCTTGATATCAAATGCCGCGCAGCAGGGTTGAAGCCACAGGCGATCGTTCTGGTAGCTACGATCCGCGCGCTCAAGTATCACGGTGGCGCACCGCTCAATGATCTCACAACTGAAAATGTGGAGGCTTTGAAAAAAGGTGTTGTCAACCTTGAGAAACACCTCGAAAATGCAGCGCAGTTTGGCGTCCCAACCGTTGTGTCGATTAACCGATTTACTTCTGATACTGATGCTGAGATCGCGGCGGTACAGGAAGCATGTGAAAAAGTGGGTGTCAAAGCTTTCCCAAGCACCGTTTGGGGAGAAGGTGGCGCTGGAGCTGAAGCGCTTGCTACGGAAGTGGTGAATTTGGTAGAAAGCGGAAAAGCCGACTTCAAACCTTTGTATGACCTGGAGTCTAGCGTAGAAGACAAAATCAACACCATCGCGACGCGCATCTATGGTGCCGATGGGGTAGAGTTCACTGCGAAAGCAAAAATGAATCTTCGTAGTATCAAAAAGCTGGGCTTAGAGAATCTTGCGATATGCATGGCGAAGACGCAAAAGTCCTTGTCTGATAATGACAAGCTGCTGGGTCGCCCATCGGGCTTTACCATCACAATTCGTGAAATCGAAATTGCTGCAGGCGCGGAGTTCCTCGTACCGATTACCGGTTCGATCATGCGTATGCCAGGCTTGCCGGCTCACCCTTCCGCCGAGAATATTGACATCGATGCCGATGGGCAGATCAGCGGTTTGTTCTAGTGCTTACGAGCACTAAGTCGTAGATCTGCAATCGTCAATCTGCAATTTTGACCTCCATTTGGCACTTGTGTTAGATGGAGGTCTTTTTTGTATTGGAGATAAAAGGACTTTAATACTCAATGTCTTAGTCGAGCATCGACTTCATTTTAGCAATTTCATTTCGGA
>JBGCFB010000214.1:0-16297 GCA_045106685.1 Bacteroidia bacterium
TGAGATATATCATGCTACTATTGAGTGTATTGCTCTTCGCCTGTGGGAGCCCTGCTCCAGAAAAGAAGAAAGAGGTAAGTGTTACTAAGCCTGCAAAACCTAAGATACTATTTGTTTGTAGCAATATTTCGGCTGTGGATGGTAAGCCCAACGGGACATTTTTATCAGAAATAGCGGTTCCTTTTATCAAATTCCAGGAGGCTGGGTACCTGATTGATGTCGTGTCACCGTTGGGTGGGAAGGTTCCTGTTTATTATAAATTCGATACAACGGAGGTCATCGCAAGGGCACTGGAATCGAAATATTATCAACAAAAAATCGCCAACTCCATGAAGCCTCAACAGATCAGGCCGAAGGAATATGGTGCAGTCATTATCCCAGGAGGCTATAGCCAGTTTTGGGATGTGCAGATAGATGAACCCATCAAAGGAATTATCGCTCAAGTTCATGAGCAAGGCGGCGTAGTTGGAAGCCTTGGGCATGGCACATCTTCTTTAGTGAATGTGCTACTATCGTCTGGCAAATACCTCGTCCAGGGTAAAACGATGACCTGCTTTCCTAGCTGGTTTGAGAAGGAAGTTATGACTGAGGCTGATTATGGAAAGCTCTTACCTTTTGATATGGAAGAAGGTCTTCGCATGCGTGGAGCCAATCTGAAACCTGCCCAAAAGGGTTCCATTGATGATAGTGAAGTCGTGGATGAGGAACATCGGATTGTTACTGCATCAATGGCCACCAGTGGCGATTTTATTTTTAATCAAATTCACCGCCTTCTAAACTCAAACGAGTGAGATATCTACTCATAACACTTCTTTTTAGCACTTTTTGCTTTGCCCAAACCCCATTAGCGAAATCAGAAAAGCCTTTTACCATAGGAGAATCAGTAAGCTTTTTCTCAGAAGCATTAAAGGAAGATCGCACGCTCAATGTGTATTTGCCAGGAAGCTATCATCCTGATTCAAGTAATCGCTATCCTGTTATATATGTGTTGGATGGTTCGGCAGATGAAGACTTTATTCATATTGCAGGGCTGGTTCAGTTTGGGTCATTTCCCTGGATCAATATGCTTCCTGAGGCCATCGTGGTAGGCATCGCAAACGTGGATCGCCGTCGCGACTTCACATATCCAACGCAGAATGAGCAGGATAAAATGGACTTTCCTACAACAGGTTCTTCCGTCGCTTTTATTCGCTTTTTGGAAAAAGAAATGCAGCCCTTTGTTGAAGATCGTTACCGCTGTGACTCTTCCAAAACCATTATAGGGCAGTCTCTGGGAGGATTATTGGCTGCTGAGGTTTTGTACAAAAAGCCCCAACTCTTTAACAAATACATTATCGTAAGCCCTAGCCTTTGGTGGGATGATGAGTCTTTGTTAAAAAAAGAAGCTCCCGTCCTGGATACTGCGACCACTGTCTATATAGCAGTGGGAAAAGAAGGAAAGGTCATGGAGCGTACCGCGAAAGCGCTTTCAGCTAAAATTGATGAACGCAATACCAGGCATCCGCACTTGTTTTTCCAATATTGGGGAGAGCAAGGACATGGGAATATCCTACACCTTGCGGTGTATCAGGCTTTTGAGAAAATGTTCAAGTGAGTGTAGATCAGCCGCCAGCGAGGCGATAGTTTGCGCCCTTGTTTCCAAGATTCTTGCTGAAACGATAAATGATCTGCTCGGGCTTCTGCTCTACTTCGATCGTATCCATAATACGATGAATAAGGTGAATGCCCATCCCGCCCTTGTGGCGGCACTGGATAAGCTCGGCAAGTGACCTTGGCTTATATGTATCGATAGGAAATGCAGCACCAGTGTCTTTTACCTCAACCCAAACAGCTCCTTGTTTCAGGTCGATGGAGACCGTAATCTTTGCTTTGCCATCACAGCTATGCTGATGAATCATGCAGTTCGCACTTGCTTCATCTACTGCAAGTACGATTTGGTTTGCCTCGGAGCCCTGCAATCCACGCCCACCTAGCCAGTCCCGTACGAAGGTGCGGATTACGGCAAGATTGCGCTTGTGACAGGTTACTTCGAGTTGTGCTTTCATATATTAAACAATGGAGAGGCTGCTTCTGCCTTTTCTACAATGCTGACCAATCGGGTTAGGCCCAATAGTTCAAAAACATCGAAGACTTCTTCAGAGAGATTAGAGAAAGCCATCTGTCCTCCAGCGGCTTTCAGGTCGTCAAGGTATGAGATGAAAACGCCGAGTCCGGCGCTTGATATATAGACAAGATCGGTGCCATCTATAAGAAGATTGACCTGTCCATTATCGACATACTTACGTATGCAGCTGTCCATATCCATAGACGACTGAGCATCAAGATCCCCAACTGGTTGGAGCCTGACAAAGCTAGATTCTTGGAATTCTCTGATTTCCATTCGGTTCTACTACGAATTATGAAGGTTGGGGTTGTGTAAAATCTGAAAACCGTATTGCAAGAATTGTATAATCGTCCTGCATAAGACTGTCAGAGTATGCTTGTGCCGCTTCAACGACTTTTTTGCCCAGTATTTCGGGCCCTTCAGGCGCATGTTTCAGCATGATATTTTCCAGCTTTTCATACCCAAAAGAAGCCCCTTCAGCGTCGCGGGCCTCGATTATCCCATCAGTGTACAGCAACATGATATCGCCTTCGTCGAATTGGATCGTTTCGGCTTCTACAAGGTGCTGGTCAAAACTGCTTGCGCCCACCATACCAAGGGCCAGTGTGCCTTGTCTGCACATGATGACTTCTTTGCTGGCAGCCTTATATATCATGGCCGGACAATGGCCCGCTCTGATCATGTTGACGACGCTGGTCTTGGCATCGATATGAAGGTAACTTAGCGTAACAAAATTGCCGGGCTGGAAGCATGCGCTCACAGCCTTATTGGCCTGTCGTACAAAGTCAACCGGAGAAACATTCGCCGCAGCTAAAGCATGGAATATGCCTTTAACCTCAGCCATATAGAACGCCGCCTTGGTTCCTTTTCCTGAGACATCTCCTATCGCGACATGGTACTCATCGTCGCCAGTTGGTAGTATGTCAAAATAGTCTCCACCAACCTCTTCTGCTGTTTCACTAAAAGCCCGAAACTCAATTCCTGAACCTATAGGCATACTCGTTGGCAAGAGGTCTTCTTGCACGTCCTTCGCAATCTTGAGTTGCTCCTGATAACGCTCCAGACTGATCGCATTCTGGATCAGTGCGGCATTTTCTATTGCAGAGCCCGCCTGTGCGGCATAGGCTTGTAATGTTTTAAGGGTCTCCTCTTCAAATGCATTACTCAATGTGCTTACCACAAATACCGCATGCGTCACCTTGTCGTCTGTGATAACAGGAAGGCCTAGTAATGAGCGATAAATCGACCCACTGGCCCTGAAGGCTTTATGCTTGCGGGTGTTTTTTACGACCTCAGGCTGGCGACTTTGCGCCATGCGGGTAGCGAGGTTGTAATGCCCACTCAATGCCAACACTTCATCATCATTGATCTGTACAGACATGATGGTCGTGGGAACAGCATCAGGATTGATTCGATCGATCCAGCCAGCCTCAGCATTGGAGGAAAGGATACTCGCTTCCAGCGTTGTTTTCAGCACTTCTTCTCTGCGAAGGTTAGACTGAATGGACTGGTTGATTTTGTTAAAAGAAGCAATTTCAGACCTCTTTTGCTCAAAAACAGAAGAGGTAGGAAGATTGAAAAAGAGGATCAGAATAGCACCTGCGGCATACACAAAGGTGAAGCCGGCAAGGCAAACAGGGAAGATGTATGATAAATATAAACCTGCGAGTTGTCCTTGTGAAATGGGTTCAAATTGTAAGGTGCTCGGCAAGTTGATTAAGGAAGCGATAAAGGTTCCACCCACTGCTAAAATCAGCAGCAGTAAGCCCAATGCGCGTAATTTTTGATTGAGGTTCAAAAAGCCTATCCAGCGTACAAGCGTACCCAGGTAGATAAGCAGGATTCCGTAGAGAATCGCAAAGGTGAGGATAACGCTGGTGTAGATATTAACCTTGTCAATCAGGCCTTGAAGGATTAACTGATTGGTGAATAATAGTGCTATTCCCAGAAAGATAAACAGGCCTTTCCAGCTACGGACCTTTGCTTTATTTTTTTGGTACAAAATAAAACGCCGGAATGTAAACAGCCCCGACAGGAAAAAGATAAGCGCCGATTCTATCCCAATGGTGAAGAAGACGGATTGCGCCACCCCTTCCATAAAGCCGCTCATACGGCCCACCAGCCAGCCGTCGTAAACAAAGAAAATGACCAGAAGGGTTATCACGCCTCCCATCCCGATGAGGAAAAGTCGCCAAAGCATGGTCGTTACTTCAAGTCGCTCTATCGTAGAAAAGTAGGAGCGCACCAACATGAAGTGACTTCCAAAATAGGTAGCAAGAACAGCTTGATATACCAAAGGTTTGATATAATAATCCTGCAGGCTCGCTACATATGGTCCGGCTTTGTTGATCCAATAATGCGCATAGATTAACCAGCCTATCGTAAGAATTGATAAGCTTAGCCAAAGTCCACGTTCGATCCATCGGTTCATTAGAGCGCGAAGTTACATTACAGCCCCGGAATTTGGTAACTTTATAGCATGACAAAGGGCATTACTTGGAAGCCTGTGCCGGAGCTTATGCCAGCCTTGCTGGATCGGCAAAAGGATAAGGTGCACAGCTTTCGCATGGGAAGTAAGAAAATGGCCATCGCCTGGAACGGTTCAGGATGGAAGGCTTTTCCATCCAGGTGCCCGCACTCGGGAGGCCCACTTTCTGGAGGCTGGGTTGCTGATGGAGCAGTCGTGTGCCCATGGCATCGGTTTGCCTTTGACCTGGAAAGCGGCACCTGCCGCCAGGCTGGTTATGGTTTGATACTATATGATATCAAGGTAGAAGATGGGCAGGTATGGATTGCTGTTCCAAATAAAAAGTGGTGGCAGTTTTAGGGGTTCTATTTTTACACAAAGCTTCTCTCTGAAAAATACAAACCGACTATATTGATAGTTATGAAGTCCATTTCTGATGTCGTATTTTAATTAAAAGGGTAGCGGAAATACGAGATATTACATGCGAAATACTAGATCAGATTTTTATACTAATTTAGTACCGCATCACCCGCTAACCCTTTATCCTTTTTTTACGCATGAGAAAATTTACCTTATGCTGCCTGTGTATACTGGCGGCTAGTTCACTATTTGCTCAGATCCCTCAATTCTCACAAACTCAAGCCCGGGAAGATCTTAAGCAAGTACAAGACGCTTTTGAAAAATACGACCCTGGTCTCTATAGCTTGTTGGATGCCCCGACCTGGAATGCTCTAAACGATAGCCTGCGTAAGTCAATACCTGCTAGCGGGGTAGACGGCATGGAGCTTTATAAAAAGCTCGCTTATCTCGTAGCTCGCTGCCGCGAACGTCATATCAAAATAGGGATAGAAGTAAAGTCTCGCGATGAAGATCATTGGCTGTATAGTCAATATCAAGATAAGCATGCGATGTTTCCTCTTATCGCGTTTGTCCAAAATGATAGTGCCTGGGTACTTGCCAATATGGCTCAGGACAGTAGCCTCCAGGTGGGAAGCCGTATTCTTTCCATCAATGACGAACCCATAGAATCTGTGTTAGCTGATATACAGCGCTATATCGGGATGGACGGAATTAACCCTGCCGGGCGCGATTTCGACTTGACGAGATTCTGGGTGTATTATTATCATTGGTTTAGACCAAGGATGAAAGAATATGAGGTAGAGGTCGTTTTGCAAAATGGAAAAACTCAAACGTACACGCTCGAAGCAGCGCCACTTGACAGCCTGGGTGCTCGGCTTGCAAGGCGACGTAAGCCCAAGCCTGCTGCACCGTTGTACAGTTTTGTGTACCACGATTCGCTGAAGCTCGCAGTGGTAAAATATGCTTCGTTTAATCAAGAAAGGCACAAGGAATTTGGCACAAAACCGAAAGCACTATTCAATACAATGATACAGACTGCGGTCAATAGCGGTGCAGAGCATCTCGCTATTGACTTACGTAGCAATCCGGGAGGCAGAACCAAGTATATGGAATTATTGCTTCGCCACCTGATGAATGACCAGGACGGCAAGTTTGTATATCGAAAGAGTGTCAATCGAAAAGGGAAAACTTCTGATGTGAAGCTGGGTAAGTCTCTGGGGCCGGGTTTTTCTGGAGAGATTTATATACTCACGAATCCTGGCAGTTTTTCGGCTTCCTCAATCACGGCTGGAATGATGAAGCATGTTGAAAATATTACGATCATAGGCACTGAAACTGGCGGAAGAGCGAAGGAGTTTACGGCGGGCTCTCATAAGTATGTCACGTTGGAGCATTCTGAATTGCAGATAGGAATTCCGTTATATCTGTTCCGCTTTCCACATATACAAGGTGAAGGAGACGGTGGGGTAATGCCTCAGGAATATGTGCCTTACAATATCGAGGCGATTATAGCCGAGCGAGACGAAACGATGATGCGCCTGTTTGAATTGGTGAAAGAGAAGTAAGACTAGCCAGCACGCCTGACGAATTTGGCGCATGCCTGATTTTTCATTATCATAATGCGTGCGCACGCACAAGTGGTCAGACCACTTAAGTCGTCTGACCACTATTATATAGAAACTATGACCTGGTTCAAGACCCTTACCGGCTTCGCCGAAAAAAATCCCACGCAGGTGCGTGCGAACCTTTCGCTCGAAGGCGAGTCCATTATTTCATCTGTGAATGGCAAGCGCTTTACCTGCGGAACACTGGAGGTTCCGACTCTCCAATCACTGCGCGACGCTGCGCCGTCGCTCAAAGAATTTGACGCAAAAATTAGCATCAAGGAAGTCGTAGGAAACGTTCAGCACTTTCATGTTTGGGAAGGAAATGCTGGGGCAATGTTTCAGGCTGCATCTCAGTTCAATTTGCTGGAAATGGTTGGTCCCGATATTACACCTGAAGAAGGTATCGGCATCTATCAATATGATCACACCCAAGGCCCGGCCTGCGCTATCGCCTGCGGCGCGGGGACGATTTATCGCAACTACTTTGCAGAGGTGAATGGCCAGATCGGCCAGACGGCCGACAATCAAATCGACTGCCTCGATGAAATCGGCGCGATGCTGGGCAATGCTGATGAGCGTCTTTGGCAGATGCGAAATGGATATGCTCTCCCTGGTAAGGAAGGCCTTAAACAAGTCACAGAGCATATTCAGTCACTTTCACAAAATGATTACAGAGCCTTGCAAGGTTGCTTAAAGATCGGTCTTCAACTCAATACAGAGGTAACACTCAGCGAAGCAAAACACCTTGTGAGTCAGGCTTATTGCTCTGCCCTTCCGGTGGCATATTCGAGTTTGTCTGATCACTTGTGGGAGGCCTTTGCGCGCATCGTGCTTGAGGCCAGCTATGAGGCTACTTTTTATGCTGCGCTACAAAATTATCGCTCTACGGGAAATCCTTCACTTTATCTGACACTGGTTGGCGGAGGCGCATTTGGCAATAAGGCTGAGTGGATATTTGATGCGATTGAGCGTGCGCTGCAAATTTTTCGGGCTACACCGCTGGAAGTTAGCATGGTCAGCTATGGTCGCTCAGACAAGCGAACCCACGATTTTGTGGAGCGCGTAGGGTGATAGCTCGCTGCGCAAGCATCCATTTCAGTTATTTCCTGTCTTTGTATTATGAAAGTTTTCGTAATACTTATCTCCATACTCTTGCCTTGCTTTCTGCCTCACTCGCTGGATGCACAGGACTCTACGCATATTGATATTCGTTTTCAGTCAGAAGTATTTGGGACAGAGCGCCGGGTACGCGTGTATCTTCCGAAACGCTACCAAGCTGACTCCACGACGCGCTTTGTGACGACCTATGTTCTTGATGCTCAGTCAGATGGGTTGTGGGATATGGCTTCTGGCAATATTGGGTATCTGGTAGAAAGCTATCTGGTAATACCGATGATCGCCATCGGAATACACTCGGACGATCGAGGTTCTGAATTTAATCCCCCTGCAACTCAACTTAGAGAACACCTCAAAAAGGAAGTCTTTCCACGTATTGAAAAACGCTTTCGAACTAAGCCACTTAGAACAGTCGTGGGGCATTCCTGGGGAGGTGCTTTTGTAAGTAGCACGCTGTTTAGTGAAGACCGCGACATGTTTGATGGATATATCGGCATCAGCCCTTCGATGGATTATGACGATTATGCGCTTTTTCCCCAGGCAGATTCTTTGTTGAAATCGAAAGCTGCGTTTCGGAAGTTTTTTTACTGTACTGCAGGTGATATTGGCCGTAGGGAATTTGAGTCGCAAGAAGGTATTGTGAAAATGGACTCCATGCTAAAGGCGAACCCTCGCGAAGACCTTGTTTGGGGCAAAAGAATATATGAGCACATGGATCACTGGGCCTGTGTGATCCCTTCTTTTAATGATGGCTTGATCAATATGAGTCGCAACTACTTTGCCGATCAGCATATGCTTGGGCAGTTTGCAACTACTTCGCCGGCCAATATAAAGCAAGAAGCGCTCGCATTTTATGCACGACAAGATTCTATATTTGGCTTTACCCATCCTTTAGGAGCTGGATATCTGCGCTTTGTAGCTGATGACTTTAGAGATATGGACGGTTATACAGAGGCTATTGGCTTGTATACATGGGTTCTTGAGAAAAAGCCTAAGGATGTAAAAACCTATGTCAATCTCGCAGACACGTATTACAAAATGAAAAATTTTGAGGCTGCGAAACCTGCCTTTAAAAAAGTGTTGGAGCTTTTGGAACTCCAAAAGGCTAAACTCAGCGACAGTTTTTACAGCAATATCAAAAAGTGGGCGGCGGAAAAATTGGAGGAACTATGATCCTTTTTTTAGAGACTGTTTGAGTTTTGGCCTTTATTTCTGAGTATGCAGCATTTTTGGGTTCTGGTAAGCTATTTTTTTGAAGAAATAGTGTAGCTATTTCAAGGAAAAATAGTGCAGTCAGGTTCTAAAAAGGCAAATAGAAGGAATAAAAGAGAAATCAAAACAGTCTCTTAGACAAAAAGCTTAATCAAAAAAAACAGCCCTAAGCCAAGTAAAATGCAGCCGATAATCGTGCTCGCATAACGCGAAATGAGTTTCGCGCGGCGGAGGATATACATGCCCAGACGGGCATACACGATAAATAAACCAAAGGTGCCAATCGCAGCACCAAGTGCAAACGAAAGCATCAAATCGCCTTCTTTGGAGAGGATGTCTTGCGTCTGTAGCATTGCGCCATACACCAGCCAAAACGGAATGGCCATCATATTGACAGCACTCAGGCCAAGGCCACGCAAGAAGGAATTGTGCTTACCCGTTTGTTCGTCTTGCTTCACATGAATATCGTCCACTTTTTTCACGATATAATAAAGTCCCAATATGATAAAGACGACTGAGCCGATCGCCCGCATCCAGAACTGGCGGACCTCATCGTCAAAAAACCAGTCAGCAAAGAATAAGGCAATCAATATCTGACCAAATTCTACGAGCACTGCCCCAAAGGCCAGCCACAAGGCAGCACGCATGCCGCGCGATATGGCGGTCTCAGCAACGGTAAGATTGATAAGTCCCATCGGCAGCGAGCCGATAAAGCTCACTGCTCCGCCGAGTAGAAAATGGAGAATGATCGACATTAGGAATAGCTCGCAGCATAAGCCGCTACTTTTGAATCAGGATTGAAAAAGACATGAAGCTTTCCATCTCCAAAAAAGAGGCTCTCTTCGCTGGTTTCCTGTATAACTTCAGGACTATCCGAAACGAGTTTACAATCCCCGTTTCCGAGCGAGTACATCACAAAACGCATGCGAGCATTGGTTTTGGGGCATCTCGGAAAAAGTACTTCATGATCCCAGTCGGGAACTCCTGCATAGCCTTTGCTGCCTTCTACATGATCAGCAATATTATTCTGTTCTGCGCGCATCTTTTGTGCGGCATATGACACGTTTGACGCTTCATTAATGTGGTCGAAAGGGTTGTCAAATGTGTCTTCTATTACTGTTTTATTGAGAAAAACAGGCTTGTCAGGATCACTATAATCAACATAAAGGAATTCCTCCAGGCTCAAGAAAATAGGACAGATCAGATGCAAGTCCGTTCCTAACCAAGAGAAAGTAGGGTCTTGATGATTGACAAAGCCCCAATACACGACAGGGGTGCCTTTAAGAGAAGGTAACTTCATGGAGCCTGGCGCCTCTCCGCCCATCTGATGGAGGCCGTTCGGATCATTGAAGAAATGACCAGGCGTATGGACTGGATAGTCTGTTAAGGTGAAACGATGTTCCTCCGGTGTCAGCGCTCGTTCTTCGTCGAGCTCTCCTTCAAAAAAGGTTTCCTTCTTCTTTAGGAGATTCTTTTTGTCAAATGTAAGGCGTGTGTAGGCGAGGGCTTTTTTTGTTGCTTTTTTATCGATTCTAAATAAAGCACAAAAGTATTCGCTCTCTTCAGAACCATCAAAGGGGATATCCTGATCGCTGGCAAAGTACTGGTGTTGGGTTTTGGTGAAAAGACTCATGGAGGGTTTTTGGGTACAGCTTTTGATGCAAAAATACGGATCAATCACGAAACAGATGTTTCATGCCTGATTGTTTCCGTAACTTTGCCCTTCCAAACAAACCAAATTCTAGCCACAGATCATGATTCACGCAAATATTATCGACACCATCGGCGGCACTCCGCTTGTACGCGTTAACAGTATCGCTTCGCACCTTCGGTGCCAGGTAGTCGCGAAGGTCGAGTATTTCAACCCAGGTAACTCCATCAAGGACCGTATGGCCCTCAAAATGCTGGAAGATGCCGAACGTGCTGGCAAGCTTAAGCCAGGCGGCACCATTATCGAAAGTACATCAGGTAATACTGGTATGGGCCTCGCCCTTGCGGCTGCTGTAAAAGGCTACCGCTGTATTTTTACCATGGCCGACAAGCAGTCTCAGGAGAAGATCGACATTCTCCGCGCAGTAGGAGCGGAAGTAATCGTATGTCCTACCAATGTGCCATCGGAAGACCCGCGTTCATATTACTCGGTAGCCAATCGCCTGGAGAAGGAAATTCCTAACTCCATGTACATGAACCAGTACGACAATCTCTCTAACCGCGAAGCTCACTATGAGTCTACCGGACCTGAGCTTTGGGAACAAACTGGCGGCAAAATCACCCACCTCGTAGCAGGAATGGGAACATGTGGAACGATCGTAGGAATCGCCCGCTATTTGAAAGAAAAAAATCCTGATATCAAGATCATCGGAGTCGATACCTATGGCTCGGTCTTCGGAAAGCTGCACGAAACAGGCGAGTTCGACGAAGCTGAAATCTACCCTTATCTCACCGAAGGTATCGGTGAAGATATCGTGCCGGATAACTGCGATATGACTGTCGTAGATAAAATCATCAAAGTCTCAGATAAAGATTCTGCATTGATGACGCGTAAAATGGCCCGTACTGAAGGACTCTTCTGCGGATGGAGCTGCGGCTCTGCTATGGTTGGTGGACTTGATTATGCATATGAAGAGCAGCTCGGTGCTGACGATATGATGGTCGTTATTCTTCCTGACCACGGGACACGTTACCTCGGTAAGGTGTACAATGACAACTGGATGGCTGACCACAACTTTATCGACAAGGATAGTCAGTTGACAGCAGAGCAAATTCTGTCCAGAAAATCTTCAAGTGAACTTGTTTCGCTTACTGCCGACCAGCCTCTGAGTGCTGCGCTGGAGATCATGCGCAACCAGGGAATCTCGCAGATTCCTGTTCGTGAAAACGGCGATATCATCGGTAGCCTCAATGAAACGCGCGTACTGAACGCTATTTTGGATGATCCTGCATTGAAGGAAGTGCCTGTCACGCAGGTGATGAGTGATCCGCTTCCTTTTGTATTGCCAAGTACGCGCATCGAAATTTTGTCCAAACTGATCAATCGTGACACACCTGCCGTACTCGTGAAGTACGAAGATGGTAATGTTGACATTATCTCGAAATTTGACCTGATCAACGTGTTGGCGGGATAGCCCTTCACTATAAAAGTGTCAATCTGCAATCGTGTTTCCGTTCTGAAAAAGGATGAATGGAAACACGATTTTTGTTTGGATGATTACAAAGTGAGGTTAATTTCCATCAAGCCATTTTATCCAACATTTTCTCAATCCACTCTACCTCCGGCATTAGAGACGAATCGCTAAGAATACCTCTGATTTGCTCCGCGTATTTTGCTTTTTTTCGTTCCCAATCCTCTTTCATAAGCAGCTTTATCACCTTTATAAATTGAAGGTTTCGTGCTTTCAATTTTTTGGTACCATCATCAAGGCGGTAGATATAGGTGCTCATGGAGTTCCAGATATGTTGGGCTTGAACTAAATCTCCTCGCGCAAAAAAACACATGATCTGGATGCGTTTAATTCCCAATGTGATGGAGTGGTTGAGATAAGCGACCTGGTGCACCAGACGAAGACTTTCGTGAAACTCCGCTCTTGTCAAGGCAATTCTCGCCTGATTGTACAGCACGATATCCTGATGGATTTCAGGCAAAAGATTCCCTTTGTATTTTTTCAAAAAAGCTTCTGCTTCTTCATGTTTCCCCAGTGCCAGGGATGCGATAATGATATTATTAAAAATAGAATAACCGATTACTCCATCTACCACAACCCACCCTTCAGCAATTTCGATTTGATATAAATCATAGCGCTCCTTGAGATATTTTTTGCGATCGTTTCCTAATAGTCGATGCAATGAATTAATTAGAATAAGGGTGAAATTATGCGCGTCAAAGCCGGAAATATCCCTTAAATATGTGTGTAGGGCTATTTTGAGATTATCATAGGCTATCCTGGCTTCCGGATTGAAGGTTAATCTACAGGCAAAGTGCCACATTTGAACCAAGGGTGGTAGTTGACTCTCTTTCTGTGAAAGTTCCTCCATAGCACTTTCCAATAATAGTAGCTTTTCTTTGGGAGGTTTTTGCTTATGAAACTGATAATAAGAAATAGCAGACTGCAATAATTGGATTATGTAATAGGCGTCGAGCGATTGAGAACCATGATAAAGGTGTGTTTGTGCCTCCTCTGTTTTCTTTAGTCGCTGGCAGTAATTATAATGTGCTTTTTTGTTCAAATAGGCATAGAAAAAGTTGGTGCTATCGGGAAGTAAATCTTGGGATAGTTCTTTTTCATTTTGGTTTATCGTGCGCTTTAGTCCGACATCATTTTGAGTCTCAAAATAGAAACGTGTGAGCAAAGACCCTTTCAGAAATCGCTCCTCTTGTAGATATTCAATCGCTATAAAGTCTTCGGTGAATGAGAGCAGTAACGATAAATATCGGGTGAGCTCATGTTTGGAAAAGGCTTTGTTGGTTTCAATAGCCTTGAATGCTGTTGTATCCTCGAGAGCATCTGACTGAAAGTCTGGATGAAAAGCAATGAGATACTTGCCGAGTAGGGCCGCTTTGGGAGACTTTTTAGGGTAAGGGGAATTGAGAAAATCAGCAAAACGTTTTAATCTCTTCGAGTCGAAAGACCTTAGAATATCAAAGATTTTGTGATTGCGCATTGCCCTAAATTCGTATTTTCTGAAAAAACTGTTGTGGATTTCAAAAAGTGATTCTTCTTTATTGCGTGTTGCCTAAATCAGTTTTCACTCAGACTTTAAAACTAAAAATATGGTAACCTTCATCAAAAAAACTCTTTTCCTTGCTCTACTCTTATTGACCTTTTCCGCTGTTTGGGGTCAAACTGTAAAACATACTCCAGGTATCAATCTTCAAATAGCCGTAATCAATGCGGCCTCAGTGAGGTTGACGTGGGTGAGTCCTCCTCAAGCTATAGGCTGCGAACTAAAGTATAAGACTCATTACGACTCAACCATCTATAATATCCCTGGCTTTGCATCAAATTCGACTGTTGTTCCGAGGGCCAATCCTACTGGACCAGAAGAGGTGTTTACCATCGACTTTACACTTGCCAATGGCGATGTCCTGAGAGATATTACGATATACACGCGTCAGTATGGTGGGCTGATCCTTATTGAAGATGACATATTTGCGCCTAGCATTATTGGCGACTGCAATCATGCAACCTACAACCCCAGCGATACGATCTACTTTATTGACTTATGCGTATTTGTTGAATCTGAAGTCTTGTGTAATTTTAACAATGAGATTATGGGAAATAATGGGTTCCCAAATGAATCAGATCCCGGCTGGGAAGCCTTTCTTGAGTACTATGAAGATACGCTTCATAATTATCTACTGGCTGAATCTACACCACCGCTGATGATTGATGGCGTTTGTGATTGTAGCAATGAAAATGTCTTAGGCGGAGACCGATATGCAGCCAGTACTTTCGCACACTCACCTACTCATAGCCTATCACCTAACCCTTTCCACGATCGTCTTATTCTTAAAACCTTGGGGACAGTGGAGTTGCAAGAAAAGCCAGTAACTATCACGGTGATGAATGTATATGGAAAGGTCGTATATGTTGATACTCAGGCCCGTGGTAATCAGATTTTGCAAACCGAATCCTGGGCTTCCGGCATGTATACTGTTTCGATTTCTCAGGATAGTTATATAGAGGTTTATAAAATGATAAAATATTAAGAAAAGCTGCGTTCTCACAAACCGATAGCCGGAGATTACAGCGCGTATTCTCCGGTTTTTTTGTTGTTAGTTTTTCAGAATTGTAAAAGCACATTTGAAGCATGATGATCATTATTTCATTGCGGTGATAGCCGCTTTATTTTGAACCTTTTAATCTATATATCATGCGATTTCTCAAAATTTTAACTGGACTATTATGTTGTTTTTTATTGCTCAATCAAGGCCAAAGTCAAACGGTCTTTAATGAGACTTTTGATCCACCTGGGCCATTTACGTCAGCTTATAATCAATCAACCGCAACAACATGCGAGGAGTGGGTATATTGGATTGGCCCAAATATGAAGACAGGGTGTGATGATGGAAATAACGTCTTCCCTGACGTTACAGGAAATGGGGACTTTATGACGATTAATAGCGGCTCACCTTCACAGGCAGGTGCGCCTGTAATATACTTACGAAACGCTACTATACCTCCAGGTTGCTACACCTTCTCTTTTCGAGCTGCTCATCGATATGAAGTATATAAACCATTTAACCAGCCTCGAATAGTTGATCTTCGACTTTTTGTTGGAGGAGGGATTGTAGGAGACTGGGATATATCCAGCTCAGTAGCAGGACAATGGAATACCTATACCGTTGATTTTACACTTACAAACCCTTCAAATGTTGCTTTTCTCCAACAATATAATATAGATAGAATCGGTGATGACTTTTCCATCGACGACATTCACCTCGAAAAAACACCTCATTACAGGCTCGACTACTGCCGGCAAGCAAATCAGAATAACGTGGACACTTGTGGTACCTGTGATATTGGAACCTACTTTGTGGAAATCGATGATGAAAATGGAGTTTTGCTTGATGAGAATGACCCTTGTTTTAACATCGAATGGCTTGATAATGCAGGTATTGTAATTTCAACAGGCAATTCAATATTGATGGCTGACGTAAATCGACACTATACAGCCAGAGTTACCAATACCTGCACAGGCTGTAGTTGGGAAGAGGACTTCTTTTATGAGTGTTGTGGTACGCCAACTAATCCTCGTTGTGTCCTTGTAGGAGCAGGCAATACAATCAGTAAAGTACTACACTGGGATGCTGTTCCAGGAGCGCAGGGATACATTATTCAGTTCACGACTAATGATCCACGTTGCTGTGACAAGCCTATCGGCCCCACGCAGGCTTTACTGCCTATTCACGTCACTACAAATTCCTATGTCGTCCCTCCTTACTTCAATCATTATTGCGCTTCATGGACAGTGAGGACAAATTGTTCGGCTAGCCATTCGGAACCTACTGATCCGCTTTGTCTACGCGATTGTAATTGGCCCCAAGTTAGACAAGGCATCGCAGACGAGCATACATCCGCTATCAGTATCTACCCTTCTCCCGCCTCCCAGTACCTCAATGTCGAGAGTAGTTTGCTGGAGTCAGGAACCAGAATAAGGATTATGAATCCCGCTGGAAAAGTAATTGCCACGCAAGAAGTTGAAGGAGCAGGCAGCCAGCGCATAAAGGTTTCAGACTTGCCAAACGGAATTTATTTCCTACAGATTCAAACAGATCAAGATCATTCTCAGATGCAAAAAGTAGTAATCTTTCATTAATCCATGACCTTTTGATGAAGGTTGGGGGCCTGATGTCTGTCGGGCCCCCTCTTTGTGTGCTGGGCACACCTATGTTCTTTAAGGTTCAAGTCCTGAATGCACCCTGACGATTGG
>JBGCFB010000215.1:0-5806 GCA_045106685.1 Bacteroidia bacterium
CCTTGGCTGGTTGTGATTTCGTGGCAGTAAGAAGGGAAAGGTCGGCAAGCGCGTAATCTGAAACCCAGCCATACAGTCTGCGCCAAGCCAGACCCTAGCGCCACACTCATCTGCCTAAACCGGCAAGATTTGGAAAATAACCTGATAACATACCATATTGCAGATGCATGCTAATGAAGCATACATGATGCACACATCGTTGATATACGGCGAATCCAAGATCGCCAGGCCCTAAAACGAGAAGGAATGTTATCCATATACGACCACATTGTAATTGCGGGATACTTCCTGCTGATGATCATCATTGGCTTTGTATTCAAGAAGTTTAACAAGAATACAAGCGATTATTTTCGAAGTGGCGGAAGCATGATGTGGCAGCTCGTCGGCGCTACAACTTTCATGTCATTTATTAGTGCTGTGACCTACACAGGTGCAGCAGGAAAAGCCTACGAAACAGGAACATTCATTTTTGTGGTGTACTTCGCCAATGGCTTAGCCTTTTTCATGAGTTTTCTCTACTTCTCTTATCGCTTTCGACAGACAAGGGTTATTACTGCGATTGAGGTAGTTCGGGATAGATTTGGCAAAGTCAACGAGCAGTTTTTTACATGGATGGTCATTCCATTTGGATTCATCCATGGAGGCGTTTGGCTGTATAGTTTGGGCATTATCGTTTCCACTATTTTTGGCCTGCCCATGAACATGACCATTTTGGCTGTTGGAATAGCGGTTCTGGTGGTCTCTTTATTGGGTGGTTCCTGGGCTGTGGTTGCCAGTGATTTTATGCAATTGCTGATCATGGTGCCCGTGGCAATTGTGATGGCATTTTTGTCTATTTATCACGTTGGAGGTATTGATGAATTTGTTACAAAATTGCCGACGCATCATTATAACTGGTCCGAATTAGCGGATTCTAAAATAGTGTGGTTCTGGGTGATTGCGTCCTTTATGAAGCAATTTTTCTCAGTGAATAACACGAATGATGGCTATCGTTTTTTAGGCGTAAAAGATGGTAAACATGCCCGAAAGGCCGCTTTGATGACCTCTATTCTGTTTTTTACAGTGACCATTATCTGGTTTATTCCAGCAATGGCAGCCTCCATTATTTACCCAGACATTTCACAAGTTGAGATATTGAAACCACTAGGTGAAAAGGCCGTGGACGGTATTTACCTTGCGATGGGTGTGAAGCTACTTCCGATCGGTATGGTTGGTATTATGATTTGCTCCATTTTCGCTGCTACCATGTCCTCCATGGATAGTACGCTTAATCGAAACGCAGGTGTTTTTGTCCGCAATTTTTATAAGCCAATCTTAAGGAAAAATGCTACTGACAAAGAGTTGATGTTCGTGTCTTATATCACCACGACCGTTCTTGGTGGCTTAATCATCTTGTCTGCGATATTTTTCAGTGAACTGGAAGGCTTGAATCTTTTCGATTTGAATATGCGACTGGGTGCTATGATTTCTTTGCCATTCATGATACCACTTACCTGGGGCTTGATGGTGAAAGGCACGCCTCGCTGGGCAGGATGGTCGACAGTAGTCTTTGGTATGTTGATTTCCTATGTCATCCAAAATCATATAGCACCTGAAACGTTCGGCAATCTCCTTCAAATAGATATGCCACTTTCAAAAAGAGAATCCATTGATATTCGATTTTTTGCCAATGTCATTTTTGTAATTGTGCTGTGTAGTAGCTATTTCCTGAGCACTCGCTTTTTTGCGAAGTTTATTCCTGCGACGTACACACAATCCGTCAATGCCTTTTTCAAAAATATGAACACCCCTATAGACTATGAAAAAGAACACGGAAATGCTGGAAATGATGGTTCTCAGTATAAAATCTTAGGCTATATGTCTTTAGGCTACGGCTTGTTCATTTCGCTGTTGATTTTGGTGCCAAATAGTATGATCGGCAGATTGTGTTTTGTTTTTGTCAGTGGTGTTATGATCGTTGTTGGTATTGTGTTTATTAGAAAGTGGAAAAAAGACTTCTCCAATTCAAAATAGATTGAATACCATCATATTTAAGCTACACAACCTCTGTCAGAGCAAACAGTACAGTGGTGATAGCTCTGATAGAGGTAAGCAGCCCAAGCAACCCTAACTGTAAAAGTCATTATTGATTAAACAATGAGCAGAACATTAAAAGTACTTGTTTCCGGAACCGGATTTGCCGGGCAAGGTCATACAGACGCATTTCGAAATGTAGGTGCAGAAGTAGTTGGGATAGTAGGAAGAACAGAAAGCGTACTAGCTGAAGTAGCAAAGAAAAAATCCATCCCATACGCTAGCACGAATTGGGAAAAGGCGCTACAAGATTGCCAGCCAGATATTGTGGCAATCGCCACTCCTGGCGGCGCGCATTATCAGACAATCGTTCCAGCCATCAAGCAAGGCTGCCATGTCTTTTCCGATAAGCCATTAACCGACGGAGGAGATTCCGCATTGGAGCTTTACGAATTGGCAAAGCAGCATAATGTAAAAACTGCTTTTGCATCGAGTTTTCGCTACATGCCGTGTGTTCAGCATGCCAAACAACTCGTCGCAGAAGGCGTGATTGGAGAGCCTCTTGAGGCTGAATTCATCTCACACTTTAACCTCGAAAGAGATATTCCTTTTGGCTGGTCACACCGAAAAGAAGCCGGCGGAGGCCGTTTGAATAATAATTTTACACACATGATCTCTATCGCTACCTCAGTGATAGGAGAAAAAATTCTATCCATTAGCGGAGAAGTCAGAGACGACTTAGGCAAAGCCCCGATTGTCAAAGGTGTCCATAATTTTAAAACAAGAAGAGAGCATATCCCCGAAAATCTGGACGACCCCAATCTGGAATGGGGTGAGAGCAATGTGGAATGGACCTATACCGTAATGGCACAATTGGAAAGCCCGATGGCCACAAAGCCTGTTTCGGTTCTCTTCAAACATGGCGGCCTGAACCCGAGGTTCAACGAAGACCATATTGTGTTCTATGGTTCAAAAGGAGCCATTTACATCAAAGGCCATTATGGGATGGGGCCATTGTATGTGTATACTCAAAAGAAAGTCTGGGAAGAGGTGCCGACGCCAAAAGCAATACTGGACAACCATCCGACTATTGAAGGCGACACAGAAAAAAACTGGGAATGCCTGGCGAGGGAATTTGTGAAGGATATCAAAGGCGAGCCCTTTTCTCCTTACCAAAGCTTCAAAGAAGGAAGCCTCTATCAGCGATTAATTGATATTGTCAGGGAGAACAACAGCTGGACTGATGTGCGCCATTTGCAATAATGATATGTAGGGCGCAAGGTGTAGGGTGTAAGGCACGTGAGTAGCGAACAGCGAGTATCAAGTATCAAAGAAAAATACATTGCATAGATGCTGCCTGTACATTCGCTACTTGATCCTTGATACTTGCTACTCTCGCATGGTTTTCAAAAAATAATAAGATGATACATGGATAATAGCGAGATGATATACGAGTACGGAGTGATTGCCGGGTACTTCCTACTCATTCTGGGGATCGGTTTTGTATTCAAAAAAATGGCCTCCAAATCCACCAGTGACTACTTTCGTGGAGGAGGTAGAATGCTATGGTGGATGGTAGGTTCAACCGCCTTTATGGCGCAATTTTCCGCCGTAACCTTTACGGGTGCAGCAGGCAAAGCCTTTACCGATGGCTTTGCTATCAGCTTAGTCTATATTGGAAATACCTTCGCCTTCTTTTGTGCCTGGGCATTCTTCGCCCATCGGTTTAGGCAAATGAGAGTAGATACCCCGACTGAAGGAATAAAGAGGCGATTCGGTCCAGGAAATGAACAATTCTTTTCATGGGCGTTAATCGCATTTTCCTTTCTTAATGCTGGTGTTTGGCTCAATGCATTGGGCGTATTTACGAGTGCCGTTTTTGATGCGGACATCAATATTACCATCATTACTATTGGGCTTACCGTGCTTTTCGTTTCTGTACTATCTGGTGCGTGGGGAGTTGTTGCATCAGACTTTGTTCAAACACTCGTTGTAGCCTTAGTTTCTATTGCCTGTGCTGTGGTGGCACTTATCAAGGTTGGAGGCCCTGTTAATTTGGTTGATAATTTTCCAGGAGGGTTTATTATCGGTCCAAACATGAACTACCCCTTGATACTCATTGGTACCTTCATCTTCTTTTTGCCCAAGCAGGTTATCACGATGATGAATCTGCACGATTCCTTTCGATTTCTCAATGCAAAAGATTCTATCAATGCCCGCAAAGCCGCCTTACTAGCGATGGTGCTTATGGGATTGGGAACCATTATCTGGTTTATTCCGCCCTGGGCTGCGGCTACCCTGTACCCGGATGCGCCTGCAGATTATGCCCAACTAGGCAACAAGGCCGCAGATGCAGTATATCTGGTGTTTGCCCGTAACGCTATGCCTATAGGTACCGTGGGCTTGCTTATGGCAGGTCTTTTTGCAGCTTCCATGTCTTCGATGGATTCAGCACTTAATAAGAATGCAGGCATTTTCATCCGAAGCATCTACCAGCCTTTTCTCGCCAAAAAAAATAAGAAAACCGATGATAAAAAGATGGTGCGAATCAGCCAGGTCGTAAGCTTTATAAGTGGTCTGGGTGTTATTGCGGCAGCGTTGTATTTCTCATCGCTCAAAAAGCTCAGCTTATTTGAATTGATGATGTCTGTTTCGACCATGGTTCAGATACCGATGATGGTGCCGCTTTTGTTTGGGATTTTTATTAAAAAAACACCGAAATGGGCACCTTGGGCTACGATCGTTGTGGGCTTGTTTGTATCCTGGATGGTCGCCAATGTCGTCACTCCGGAGGTTTTTGTTTCCTTATTCGGAATCGAAGAACTTACCCTTAGGGAAATTAGTGAGATAAAAATCATCCTCACCATTGCTGGGCATTTGTTTATCACGGCAGGGTTTTTCTGTGCCACTTCGCTTTTGTACAATGAAAAGAAGGACACAAACAAGTTGGAAACTGATCGCTTTTTCGAAGACTTGCAAAGACCCGTTGTGGCAGATGGGCAGCAAGGCGAATTTGACCACAAGCAAAGACTCAAATTGGGCATGATGGTAATCATTATGGGCGCAGGTATTTTACTGATGGCCCTGATACCTAATCCATTATGGGGTAGAGCAATCTTTGTGGCTTGTGCGCTGATCATTGCTACCATTGGCTTGTTGTTGAGGCGCAGTGCCCGAATCAAAATTCCTTCAGTTTAAAATTAGCATATAGGCATGTTGACTAGAATTTCCTTTTTTTTCTAAAATGAGCAAAACCAACAAAAATAATTTGCGGCCTGAGCGGAGTCGAAGGCCACACTGCCAAAAATCGATAGATTTTTTTAACACTACGGCTTCGGCTCCGCTCAGCCACCAGCAACTAGGCTAGCAAAATGCCAATTTCGAATACTGAGACACTATCTTATTCAATTTCTTGAATGAACAATTCTAACACTAACATATTCATTACACTATGCTCATTGCTTGTTTTGCTTAGCGCTTGCAAAGAAGAGCAATCTGAAAATATAGTCCAGCTCGCTCATGGCGTAGATATATCAGCCGGTGGGGATTCTGCTTACATCATCACGACACCTCATGCCACCTATTTTTTAGAAAAAACAGGCGGCGGATTGTCAAGCATGCTGGATAAAGATGGCGTTGATTGGTTGGGTTTCCATAAGCGAAAAGGCTCAGCTCACAAAGGCGAATATCGAGGCTTTCCAAATGCTATTCATAAGCAAGATGGTAGCTATTTTCATGCAATGAATGTCAAGACAGACCCTTCAAGTTCAACGATAGAAAAAGTGTCGCCAGC
>JBGCFB010000216.1:0-3040 GCA_045106685.1 Bacteroidia bacterium
AAAAGTGCAGGAACTTCTGCTCATATGCCTCATTATCATATTCTTCATAGAGCCTGTCATAGCCGTTTTGACCTAATCGCTCTCGTAGTGCAGGATCATTAACGAGTTCCTTAATACATGCTACAAATTCATCGTAGGTTGAGTATGAGAGTCCGCATTCAAATGCTTTCACAAGGTCCATTTGAGGTTTGCAGTCTGAAACGATCAATGGTTTAGCACCAAACATATACTGAAACAGCTTATTAGCTACCCCAGATTCATGTTGTGGGTTTTTTTCTAATGGAGAAATACAAATATCACTGATATGAAGATAGCTTACGAGCTCCGAAAGATCGATCCATGGGATATATTTCGTACATACCTGGACCTCAGCGCGCTGAAGATATCCTTCAAATTTTTCTCGATTCGCATTATCCGTAGGACCGATAATCAGCAGGTCTACCGGATAGCCCTCTTGCTTCACCTGAGCGACGGCATCCATCGCCTGAAAGACCCCTCTCCTTTCTGCAACTGCACCAAAATACATGAGGGTAACCTGGTCTGACTTCGACACTGACTCATCTATACTGTAGCGCTCAAACCTCCGCAAGTCGATTACATTAGAAAACGCTAAAACGCTCTGAGGTTCGACAAAATCATAACGATCAGTCAAGGTAGTCTTGAAGTCTTCTGAAAGCACGACAACCCCTTTTGGATAACTAAGATATCTCTTCTCCTTTTTGAACCAAGCCCTTGGATTAGCCAATAATTGACGGATTACTCCTTTCGTCCAGTTATATGCCTGTACTGCCTCTGGATAATTTTCATGCAGGTCAAGAATCATAGGGATATCGCTCCCAGAAGCCTTGATACCAAGATGTGCAGCTTTTGACATGTACAAGTCATGCGCATGAATAGCATCAAGCTTATAATCAATAACAAATTGCCTTATGGCCTTTTTCCAAAGCTGTTCGTAAAGAGGAATTCTGTTAAAAAAGAATGTGAGTATATCTTTTCTCCGTTTATTAATTGGGATTCGGTGAATAGTTAAATCCGGGGATTCCTGGTATTCCTTGCCCTCATATGCAAAACACAAGACGAACACTTTATACCCATTACGTATCAAGATATCGACTTCTTTTCTAACTCGAATATCTGAGTCAAATTCATTGTCTACAACTATTCCAATCCGTTTCATATATACTCTTAAAAGGCACCCTATTTAAACAGCTATTTCCAAAACGTAGTTATCCTGAAAGCCATCAGTAAAGCTAGGTAAATATGATTTTCCCCGCTAATCTTGCCGTGAGAATCAGGCACAAGCTTTCCTCCTATCATTTTCTCCAAAAAGTGAGCTACATATTAATCTTAGTGTATTACCATACTACAGCTCAGATGGTCCCCTTAACCGTCACCGATTCTATCTTTTGAAGTGCCTGTGGATTTCTGGGCGAAGAGATTCTAGCAAAGGAGAAGTAATTATCATGAATACCTTAGCCTCAATAATAAATGGCTATCCCTTCACCAATCCCTCCGGCCGTAAGGCATAAATCCGCTCGATAATTTCGACGACCTTCATGCCCTCAAGTGCATTGGTAGTGATAGGCTTGCGGCCTTTTAATACGTCTACTACGTTTTCAATTACGTAGCCGTGATTGGCAGCAGAGCCTTTGTAGGTTCCATAATCATTGGCAGGATTGGAAGGAGGCAGTGTCGGCATTTCGTAGCCTTCAATATGGCAGTACTCGACCTCATTCATGTATTGTCCGCCAACCTTGATGGTGCCTTTACTACCAATGACGGTCAGGGAGCTTTCAAAGTTTGTATTCCAAACGGAGGTCGAATAATGAAGGCAGCCCATGCCACCATTGATAAACTTGAAGTTGATATTGCCCGTGTCTTCAAAGTCTGTGTTATCCTGATGGGTAAAATCGGCAAACTGAGCCTGGATGTCCTTGATGTCCCCAAAAAGCCAATACATGATATCGATAAAGTGCGAAAACTGTGTAAACAGTGTGCCTCCATCAAGCGCTTGAATGCCTTTCCAGCCACCAGCTTTATAATAACGATCGTCTCTGTTCCAATAGCAATTAATCTGCACCTGAAGAATGTCACCCAGCAACTGGTCATCCATCACTTGCTTTAGCCATATTGAAGGCGGTGAGTAGCGATTTTGCATCACACAAAAGACTTGCTTCGACATCTGCAATGCTTTATAGATGATTGCTTCGCAATCCGCCTTGGTCAAACCCATAGGCTTTTCTACGACCACATGTTTACCTGCTGAAAGCGCAGCAAGCGCTTGCTCTGCATGAAGGCCGTTTGGAGTGCATATATGAACTACATTAAAGTCCAGATCAGAGGCAAGCATTTCATCTAACGAAGCGAAAAACGGCGCGCCATGCTGAATATTCAGGGTAGATTTTTCCTTTATATCACACACAGCTACCAAAGTGGACTCGCTATTACGCGACACCATTTCAGCGTGACGTTTTCCTAGATGGCCCTGGCCTACAACTACCGATCGCATTGCTATTGGTGAGTTCATCGTTTTGTAATCTGATTGTTTTGTAATACGTATTCTTCGCCGCTTTCCGGGCAAGTTGCCTTTCCAGCATCATCAAAGTTAAGGCGATGACCATAAGCACTGATCCAGCCTAACTGACGAGCAGGGTTTCCGACCATAAGTGCATACGGAGGTACGTACTTCGTAACAACGGAACCTGCTCCTATAAAGGCATATTTTCCGATGTCATTTCCGCATACTATCGTCGCATTTGCACCGATAGATGCCCCTTTTCCTACATGGGTCCGCGTATATTGCCCTTTTCGTACGATAGCACTACGGGGATTAATAACATTGGTAAAAACCATCGAAGGCCCCAAGAAAGTATCATCATCACATATCACACCTTCATATATCGAAACATTGTTCTGCACTTTTACATTGTTACCCAGAACGACGCCATTCGCTACAAACACATTCTGCCCTAGACTACATCGGTCCCCGATCGTGGCCCCTGGCATGACGTGTGCAAAATGCCATATCTTCGTATCTGCC
>JBGCFB010000217.1:0-2693 GCA_045106685.1 Bacteroidia bacterium
TTTTTTAGAAAAATTGTCATTTCGACTCGCGTAGCTGAGGAGAAATCTTGACTTTATCGACCAATTAGCTAAAAGTCAAGATGTCTCGCCAGCTCCGCGGCTCGACATGACAATCCTTTTGGGATTCGTTAGACAACCTCAAGGAGAAAAATTTGAGAATAGCGTGCTATTCGATACTTTTTTGACGCAGTATGAAGACAAAAGATCAAGCAAAATGCTGAAGTTATTTTTTGAGTTTTACTAAAAAAAAGGAATACAATTACTCAAAGACCACCAGCGGCCTTTTTTCTCAAATCCTCCAGCCCCTTTTTCAAAAAATTAAACACCATTGGCTCCACCAACCACATGGGCATCTTTTTGGGGTCAAACTGAACGCTATTTAAGGCTTTACACTTGGTTGGAGAAATAGACGAGAAGTACCAGGCACCTCTAAAGGTTTGCACGCGGTTCAGCTTTTTGGAAGGCTGGATCGGGCAGACATCCCAGGCTTCATGCCACCTCACTCCTATATGGCCATCGGCGTCGTTGAAAAACAAGTACCTGACACTCATTTCAGTATCATGCAATGGGAAAGGCTCATTGTGAATAACGTAAGTCAGAAGGCTATCTTCAGACTCATCAACGATATTATAGACCGGATACTTTTTGCTTTCTGAACCAGCAGCAAGACTATCGATATCCTGCCTGAATGAAGAAACGCAAGCTTCAGGAGTAGTTGGGATATCGCCTTCGATTTTATATTCCAGGAAATTTGTGTTGGCAATTTTTCGGGTAAAAATTGTCCAGCTGGGGTTTTCGCTTTTTTCTTCTTTCGCAATATGCCAGGCATTACTTGTTCCTTTTTTCATACTTCTAGCCCTGGCTGAAACACAGCTCTGACTAAAAGAGGTGATAAGGATGATGCAGAAAATAAGAAGGAAACCGGAAGGTGCTTTGATTATATCGTTCATATGAATGGGAGTTTTTAGAAATGGTAAAATTGTACCATAACGAGGACGCTCGCATTCACTTTAGTTAAGATCGTATTATTTGTCCACCAATCTTTTTCGAATTCTGCTCAATGACTGCGGCTTCATGCCAAGATAACTGGCGACGTGGCGGAGTGGAATTCTATTTAATAAGTAAGGCTTGGTCTCAAGTACATTGAGATATCGTTCTTCTGGTGATGAGGTTACAAACTGGGTCCACTCCTCTCTTCCTCTATTTATTTTCTCAATAGCAATTTCCTGAAAAACAGATTCAAGCCGCGGAATCGCATTGCGGATCGATTCTTCAAAACCCTTATCACTGATGGTTAAGACGCAGTCTTCCATACATTCCCAATAGTGTCTGGAAGGTTTCCCATCCCTCACATGAGGCGTAAATGTGTCACCCTCAAAGAAAAAGGCCGTCGACTTCTCCTCGCCATCTTTGATTATATATTCCCTCACACAGCCTTCTATCACCATATAACACTTCGTAGGAACCTGCCCTTCTTTCAATAAGACGGTGTCTTTTGAAAAAAAATCAACAATAGTTTTGTCTATAATCAATTCTATTTCCGCCTCACTCAGCATCCCGAATTTGCTGACCAGGGCTCTTACTTTTTCTGCTAAATCCATTGAGTTGTGTTTTTCGACATCATCATCTACGCGTTTTTATCCTATATGTAGCTGCAATATCGAAGGTCTTACGAATCAGCAGCCATTTCCAATCCCCCACGATCCCCTCCAGCGCGCGATTATCGCTTGGAAGCCTGAATTACAGATGCTTCGCAAGCGACTTTGAAACTAAGAGTCATGTCCTTTTTCCCGTCAAGCATCATTGTCATGGTGACGATATCGGGTGTTCCACTACCGTCCTCAATCGTTAGGATCAGTTGACCGGTATCTCCAGATACGGTTCTGCAAGTCCCTGTTGCTGTTGCTGTTTCTGTTTCTGCTTCCGGCTCTGAGCCAGTATTCAGAAATACGCCAGAAATCCTCCCATAAAAAAAGCCACTCTTAGGAGCGGCTTTTCATTTCTTATTTCAGAAAGTGAATTACTCACATGATACAGTAGCACCAGGAACCAAAGAAGCTCCAAGTTCGCTACTAACTTCAAATGCATCACGTTCTTCCTTATTACCACAAAACTCAGTATCAGTGGCTACACCAGCAACAGTGGTTGTACATGTGATACATTTTTCGCCGCATGCGCCGAAAACAAATGCGCTAAGAGCAAGCGCTACAAAAAATACTTTTACGTTTTTCATGAGTAGGTTAAATTGGGTTTAAAGTAAAAAAATATCACTCTAATAAGGTAGCATTTTTCCGATAATACAAATTCGCATCTATGGTTTTTATGTCAATGCTTATTGGGTGTACTAAATCAACGACTTCACCCAGCCTACCTTCCTCCTCCACGCATCCATCTCCTTTTTTCGTTGTTCAAAATCGGCGGGTGGGGCTTGGTTCTCACGCTCGGCTTGCTGACGGATGAGAAGCGTTTGTGCTTCAAGAGTATTCAGGCCGATGGCTCTTCTTCGCTGGTTGACCTTGTCCACATCGTCGTAAGCATTTGGGCTGAGGCCACCGTTTTCATCCCAATCGAACTGCGTACCAAAGCGCTGAGGCTTGCCTTCAAATACCGCGATGCGGTCAGCGAGATAGGCCTCATGCTTCGGGTCAACTTGTTGCGATTCGGTTGCCTTTTTCAGAAGTGCTAATGCTTTT
>JBGCFB010000218.1:0-15889 GCA_045106685.1 Bacteroidia bacterium
CGCCGCTTTGGAGATCGCATATCCCGCCGAAAGCATAATGAATTTCTCCTTCCGGCCTTCATTGAGCAGGCGCTCATAAGCTTCAAGAATCAATTCGCCTTGATAAATCGGCTTCATGCCGCGAGGACTCAAAACGACGGCTTGTCCTTCCTCAATACCGAACTGCTCCCGCAAACTTTGCTTATCTGCTTCGCTCACGTCAAACAGCGCCGGTTCCGCGCCCCAGCGATTGAGTTGAAGTTTTCCTTCAGGAATATCAAACCAGTCGCGTACGGCGTGCACGAGCACGAGATTGTCGCCCGTTACAAAGCTTGCTGCGTCGAGGGCTTCTTTGACGAGTTTGCGAAAATAGCGGTGGCGCAGGCGGTTGGTCAGCTTGCCAAATAGTCCCGGAGGATTGGTCTGCATCCAGGCGACGCCGGGGGCGGCTTTGCGGCTGGGAGGATACTCCAAGATATCCGCGCCCATGCTCACAGCCGCTATCGGGCGAAAGCCCGATCGGGCGGCGAGGACGCCGTAGGGCGTAATATTGATCGGATTCAGCACGTCGACTTTATGGGCCTCCAAGGCAGCGCGCAGCGTCTTGCCAGAGCGCAGAAAGGCAGCATAGCTCAGGCGACCGCCCCAAGGCTTGATCTGCACACAGTTCACGCCCTCGACCTTCTCCTTCGAAAAGGAAAATACGGTCACCTCGGCGCCGTTGCGCTGAAGGGCCTGAGCCCATTTCTGGGTGTGAAAACTTGCGGGGTCGCAGAGAACGGCGATGTGCATGAGGGGTTATTTTTGATCCATAAGGGTTTCTATCCTCAAAAATCCGAATGTTCTAACTGTTTAAAACCTTATCTTTGAATATGATTTCAAAGGAACAGCTTATCACATATTTACACAAACTAGAATCGAGTCGGATAGAAAAAACTATTTCGATAAGTGATAGCAATAAATTTGGTGAAGCTATTTGCTCATTTGCAAATGACCTTTCTAATAGCGGAGAGCCTGGTTATCTTATTGTTGGAGCGTATGACAATGGAAAATTATCCGGTTTGAATATTGATGAGCCTTTGTTACAAAGACTTATGGAATTTCGGAATGATGGAAGAATCGTTCCGCCTCCAATACTTAATGTAGAAAAATTTTCGCTTGAAGATGGCGATGTCGCTGTTGTAGAAGTATTTCCTCACTACTTACCTCCTGTCAGATATAAAGGAAAAGTCTGTATTCGTATTGGGCCACGTAAAGGCACGGCAAATGAAGGAGAAGAACGGCAGCTAACAGAAAAACGAACTGCTTTTGCCAAGACCTTTGATGTTCTGCCCTGCAAAGGTAGTTCGTTAGATGACTTGAGCATCGAATTATTTAAGCTGCGCTATCTACCTGTTGCAATCGATGCAGAAACTCTCGAAGCAAATCATAGAGACCTGAAAGAACAAATGGCTTCTTTGAAATTTTATGATTTAAAAGAAGACTGCCCCACGTATGCAGGCATTCTTATGTTTGGCACTAATCCCAAGTTTTTTATTCCAGGAGCTTCTGTACAGTATGTTCGATTTCGTGACGATGAAGGAATCGATTTTGATTTTGAACATAAATTCGAAGGCGACCTAACGACCCAGCTAGGCGAAATGGACCGGTTCATTAAAGCTAATATGGTAAAGAAGGTACTTCCAGAACTTGGAGGAGACTATGTCTTTAGATACCCGGAAAGAACCCTAAAGGAGTTGTTATTTAATGCCGTAATTCATCGCGACTATCAATCCAACGCACCTATAAAATTCTACGAGTATCCTGATCGAGTAGAAATATCAAACGCAGGCGGATTGTATGGAAAAGCAAGACCTGAAAACTTTCCAAACGAAAATGATTATCGCAATCCAGCACTTGCAGAAGCAATGAAAAACCTTGGTTATATCAACGCTTTTAATGTAGGCGTCAAAGCCGCCCAGGCTGCTTTAAAGAAAAATATAAGCAAACCAGCAGAATTCATTCTCGATAAGCCGTCAAGCTTTACGGTTAAGATTTATAAGAGGGAGATTTATAAATAGCCTTTTGGGGTGTGAAAACTTGCGGGGTCGCAGAGAACGGCGATGTGCATTAGGCTAGATCGAACTCTGCGTCTTTATCTAATTCAACAACAAGTTTCACTTTCGCTTTCAGCGCTTTAAATACTCGGACGACAGTGGAAAATCGTACATCTTTTGTATTGTTCTCAATTTTTGAGATTTGTGCTTTCTGTACACCTACAATTTTCCCCATTTCTTCCTGAGTCAAATTCATCTCTTTTCGTGAACGACGAATCATATCACCAAGAAGCTCCATTTGAAGCTCAAATTCAAAGCGTTCCCGATTCTCTGAACCTTGCTCGCCAATATACTTATCGGTAAGCTCATCAAGGCTCTTTGTTCTGAATTCCTGTTTACTCATTGATTCAAATATTTTTGGGCGATTCTTTCTGTTTTCAGGATATGTGACTGAGGCGTTTTTTGAGTCTTTTTAATTAAACCATGAGTAGAAATCACAAGGGTATTTTTCTTATCACGTTTATCCCAAAAAGCAAACAATCTATATTCCTTACCCTGGTACTTCGTTCTAAACTCCCATACTACAGCATTAAGTTTCTTCAAAAGCACAGGGTCGTTGGTCATACTTGCTTTTGTTATATTGAAAAGTATTTTTCTACGAGCCTTTTCTTCAACACTATCAAGAAATTCTTCAGCTTCTTCAAGAAAAAGAACATCAAATTTTTTCATATTTCAATGGTTGAGGAAGATCAAAGATAACCAAAAGTTTCCCATTAAGGAAATAAATTACATTTTTAAATGATGCAGCCACTCTCTTTTTATACCCCCCTTATAATCATTCTATTCTCCTTTTTTGCTTGTGGGACTATTAAAGTTTCAACTCAAAAAAACGAAATACGTGAGGCCCCTTTTGCCATTAAAATCAAATCTTGCAAATCAGCCACAGCATACCTTTATGAACACGGAAAGATCACTTTATACTATTTTAGGGATACGTCTGAATATCAAATTTCAAAGGCCGATTCCATTCAGTTTGAGCGATTAGGTAAAGCGTGCTTTGCGGATGGAGAACACGAAATCCTTACGACTCTTTCCAGCGATGGATTTAGTTATAAAATCCATGTTGAAAAAGATAGTAGCCTTAAAAAAATATTCATTTCAAATGCATATGACCTGAGAGTAGATCAACTTTGTATCCTTTTTAATAAGTATTTCTCAACGAAATACCGTGAGTATTTCAGTTTAAACAATATCGGATATCGCCAAATTCCTGGATTCGATGACTTCGATGATGATATATATTTCGAACTCCCACCTCCAAGTGATACAATGTTTGTCGACAGCTTTCCAGCAGCGCACAGAGCCTTTTTATTAGATACATACTGCCCATAACCCCCCACACCATGCACAAACTCCTCTTCCTCATTTTCATATCGCTCCTCCCCTACGCTGGTTTTGCCCAAAACCAACCCACCGAAGTCGTCATCATAGGAACGGTTACGAACCAGGATAATAAGCCGCTGCCTTTTGCGACGGTGAGTTGCGATGGGCTAGGTGAAGGCACCGTAAGCGACAGTATGGGGCGCTACAGGCTGCATATTCCTTTTCATTATAAGATTGTCCGGAATCAGGCTTTAGCTGCTCAATACCTTCACAGAAACAAAGCGATAAGCCTTTATGACGTGCAGCCTGAGGAGAATATGCGCGATATTGAACTTGATATGGGCTTTTATTCAGGATTCGAATTGGTGATAGTCGAAAATCCACTAGAGAAGATCCAACGCGTTTTCTCTGATCCTATAAGAGACTACCGCAAAAACCGCATTCGCGCAATCGACTATTGCGGTTGCCAACAGGAAATTTCTGGTAATAAAAACCTCCGCACCAAGATTAAACGAAAGGAATCCGACATGCTTAATCAGCTGGAACGGGTGCCGAAAAACAAATGGCTTGATCTGGATTCTTTAGCCTTCAGTTACATCAAGCCCACTTTTTCACAAAAAGGGAAAAGCGAAATATGGAAAGTCTACCATCACCCCAACAACTTGTTCATCGAAATAAATGGGCTCATGTATAAGGCTGATGCTAGCCAAAGCCAGATTTTGAAAAAGATTTTTCCAGAATCGGCACTTGCCACATTACTGGACCGAATGCCGTGCCCTAGTAACCAGGAGGAGCTAGCGGTTATTAAATCGTTAAGGTATTTGCAAGTGCCACTGAATCAAGCCTCAAAGGATTCCCTTTTACTCGCCGCTGGAAAGTCGATATCACAACATGTGGAGGCGATGAATAAGTATCATCAATATCCGCTCACAAGTCAATTTATAGTGCAAAGCCTGGCTTCGATTTCGGACAAATTGCACGAGCGCGGTTTCAATGTAAACCTCAGGACCGGAAATGAAATATATGAGGAACTTTTTGTTATTAAAGGCAGCTCTCGTGGCTGGTATTGCGTCGTGACGACGGACGTTGTACCGGTTTGGTATGCGCGATTTGAAAAGGCTTTTAAGTAAAAAAAGCCCTTACAAACAACAAACGTTCGCGCCCTTACGGAGCGCGAACGTAGCTTACGCCTAAACATGTAACTGTGAAAAGAACGGTTATATCGTATTATGCCGTACCGTAAGTTTGGCAAGTGTCGATTCAAATTTGTAATGCTGGATGCTTACTCTACAATCAGTCGTTTGATGGATTTATCCTTCTCCGATTCGATCATGATCAAGTAGGCTCCGGTGGGAATATTGCTCAGGTCAATTCTGGTTTTGCCTGAGGGGTCGAGTGGAATTTTCAAGAGTTGACGTGCACTTTTATCTAAAATATAAATGTGCCCATTGTCCAAATCCGGGTGCTTAAGCTCTGTAAAGCCCTCGGCGGGATTTGGTAATATTTCGATGGTTTGATGAGCAGGGCTAGGACTTTCAATACTGGTCGACATACCGGATACTCCGTCTTCGCCGATGATCTCTATTCTTTCTCCAACATTATTAATGGCATGGATACCTGTAAAGGCAAGTCGTAATTGTATTCCTTTTTTATCAATGTGGTCATCAATAGCAATGATAACATCACAAAGCTTTCCATGGCCAGCTCTTCGTTGCAGGTCGTTTCGTACCATGCCTACTGCTATATGCGACTTGATATAGGCATTGCGCTCCAAGGAAATCATATCAGAGCCTTTGCTTCCCAACCAGGAATCGGAGTAGTCAACCTTCACACCGTTTTCTTTCACGACTGAAGTATCATATTGAACACTGAATGCTAAGCCGTAGATGTTTTTCACAATCGCAGCAGTATCACCAATCATGACCGGAATGCGTACCGTATCACCTCCATACACATAGGTAGGCATATTAAAGCGTAAAGCCGGTGCGATATTGGTCTTTTGAGGATCGTTCACATTGTTGTTATGAGCAAGCTCATAGTTCAGCAAAATCCCTAAAGTGTCTCCTTCATTTACGACTCCATCACCATTGACATCGACATGATGGAGATTATATCCACCATTGATTGTATCAGTCCAGGGAAGGCAATGCTGGGGAGACCAGTTCAGCGAAGCATTGGTCCGCATAGGGCCCGAACGACCAAAGTATATTCCTAAAGGTAGCAGGTCATCCATTGTCACCAAACCATTACGATCTGCATCACCAGGATAAACGGCCACCAGATGATCGACTTTATAAGGAACCGTGTCGAGGCACCCATTAATATCTTTCATAAATACATGGTAAACACCTGACTCCAGATAAGCGAAGCTATCGGTATTCACGTATAGACCACTGCTGTCCCAATCAAAAGATAAAGGTTCTGTTCCCATCCAACCTGGGCCATCATTCAGGTATGCCACTCCCTCCCTACTGCCGTAGTCTGGAAGCGTAGTAACCGTATTCTGCATAGGGCCCACATACACCTCTGTAGTATCATACATTCCACAAGCAAAGACGGTATCAAAGCCAAGGAAAATGAATTCGCCTGGCTCACCAAATCGATACTTATTTTGCATCGGCAATGTGCTGAGCTGGCCTTGTTGATCTTTCCAAAAGATCGAGTATCGTGCGTGCGTACTTGCTCCTAAAAATGGCACTATCGATACGGAATCGCAGTCTTTTTTCTCTGCTGGCAAAGACACTAAAGGTGGTGCAATAGGTGCTGCAGTGATAGCGTCTTGGCCATAACATTGCTTCAGGTCACTTAACTGAAGCGTAAACTCCCCTTTGATGCCCAAAGGAGTTTGCACAGTAGTATTCTGGTTAAAGCTATTGTCTGGATAAGTCCAGGTAAAATACGAGGCATTCGGTATTTGAAAGAAAAATAACGTCGCCTGTGTATTGGCACAAATAAAAGCGGTATCACCATGACGAATCGTTCCGATCGTCTGAATAATTCCTCCTTTTTGTAATGCTGATGTATAACGTACAAAAACAGAATCAACCTGTGTAATTTGTCCTACCTGCATGCTACATGAAGTCCATCCGGCCTGACGGATTGTCGTGCTGGATGTAGAATCTCCGTTGGACCATAGAAGCTGATAACCAGCAGGAAGTCCCGTTGTAGAAGCTGTCGCCACAAGAGGCATATCAGTACAAATCGTCACCGTATCAGGCAAATCAATCGCAAACTGAAAGCCTTCTACAATCGAATAATCGTCAAGGCTAAACCCTTCCTGATTGCTTGATGAATTTGCTCCACCTCCGTAAAAAATCCTAAAACGAACACCTGTAAGTCCACCTAACAGAGAGGTTTTTTGTCGGACTTGATACCAATTTTCGTTGCCACTACTTTGTATAATGCTAAATCCAGGCACAGCTGGATTCGCTGGTTGGATTGCTCGATAACCAGGTTGACTTTGCACATTGGCAATATTATACCAACCTGGATCTTGTGATGTTCCTAATAAACGCCAAACAGGATTTTGTTGAGATTGGTACCAAATATTAAGGCCGCTGGTAGTATCCTGCAAGTCATGCTTTAACCAAAAAGAAATTTCCGGTTCTATAATATGTGTAAAATCAAAAGTAGGGCTCTGTACGAAACTTCGCTCGGCGGAGAAGGCGTTGCCTTGCAAATTTGTCGTCCAGCATCTTTGTCCGCTGCGAGCGTCGTCAAGAATTGTCTTGGCCACAGGATTTCCCCATGCCCATGAGCTCCCCGAAAGTCCCCCCAACGAATCAGTTGTCCAACTACCATCGTTCATTTCAAAGTCTTCGACATACGGGAATGTTGCGATTTGTCCATTCAGCGCTGCCGGTAATATGATACCGAGCAGTGCCAACAGGAGAAATGATATGTAATTCGGAATTCGCATGTCTGCTGAAATTGAATATGATACAACATTACCAGCCTCAGAGGTGGAATTCAAAGACAATTATTTCCATTTGTGACAAAAAATTAATTTCAATAAATTTACAACCTATTGATAATCAGCTTTTTATTTTTAAAATAAAGGAAAATCATACTTTTTAAAACCTCTTGCTCGTCGGAACAAAGACAGTGAAAAGATAGTAATAAGGGAGGTATTATTCTAAATTCGATGCCGATAACGAGGGTAGTTTTTGCTTTGGAAAATAAAAAATGTTGTAGCGTGTGAAGAATTCCAAACTCATTCAGGGACTCAGCTTTCTTTCCAAATCACAATGGGAGCGCTTCTGCCAAATGGCCGAGAGCCCGTACTTTGGACTCAAGCCTCAGGCCCTCGCTCTGCTACGACACCTCGACACATATGCTCCGGAATTTGCAGATGCGGAAGATCCGCAAGCTGCCTTTGCTGCGATACATCCAGGGGAAAGTTTTGACAAGCAAAAACTAAAAGATGCTCAGTCCTGGCTTTTTCGATTGCTCATGGAGTTTTTTGCATTGGAAGAGATTCAGGAACAAAACTACCTGACGGACTCGCTGAGTCTGCGCCGCCTGCGCAAGATGCGCGCCCAGCGCCTTTTCCACCTTCAGCGCAATGCGCTTATCCGCAAACTAGAAAAGCCCACCGCCGATCCGAATGATTTTTGGCATAATGCCTGGTTTAATCTTCATGAAGAATCTGACCGTGCAGTGGCTCAAAGTCAGGGGCGACCGAGTGCGGAACATATTGAGGCGAGTATGGCTGCGCTTGATGCATCCTATGCCACGCGCAAATTGAGGACCATGTGCGAGCTTCAAAATCGGTACAACATTCACGGTGGCGAAAAGAAGCAGTTTTGGGCGGAAACACTCGTGCAGGAGCCGCTTCCTGAGGCCGCCGCTGAGCTCGCTCCTGCGGTTCCGTTGTATGAGAAGATTCTGGTATTTCTGCGTGATGCTACGCGCACCGATGCCTTCAGTGATTTCACTCAGGAACTGGTCATCATCGCCCCAAAACTTCCCCAGGAAGAAGCACGCGTGCTATATACATACGCACAGAATTTTTGCATCGCACAGATCAACAAAGGCAACAGTGACTACTTGCAGCGCATTTTCGATCTATTTCGCCAGCAACTGGACAATGGACTACTCTTTGTAAACGGCTTTCTCAGTCATGGTAACTTTACCAATATCGTAACTACCGCACTTCGACTTAAAGAAATCAACTGGGTGAATGACTTCATGCCACGATTTTACAACAAGCTATTACCTCAGCAACGCGAAACGGTATATCAATACAATCGAGCCAATGTGCATTACCAGCAAGGCGAACTGCGCCAGGCGCAACGCGAGCTCCAGACCATCGAATTTACGGATGGCTTTTATGCTTCAAGCGCGAAGCTACTCGCTTGCCGTGTATATTATGAACTTGAAGAAGATGAGTTACTGAGTTATTTGATCGCTGCCTTTCAACGTCACCTCCAGCGCTCCAAGGACCTATCCTCACGCCATCGCCTACCGCGTAAAGAGTTTCTTCGCTTTCTCAAAAAGCTCCAGAAACTGCGTGAACGCTATCATTTAATCAATAAGCCTCAACAAAAAAAGCGAACACAAGCGCTATTTGAGGCCATCACCAATGCAGAAAATCTCGCCTTGCGTAGTTGGCTATTGACGCAATTGGAGTACATGCGTGCAGAGTAGAGCGATCAGAAATTAGACGAAATACCCTAATCTCAAATATCTCTACTCTGAATTCGGATTTCATGTACTCGAGTCGTGAAAATGCCTGCATTTTCACGACGAGCGAATTACCAACTAGTGCGAACGCGACTGCCGCTGTCGCCAGTGTTCGTGATATGTAGAAATGTGTCGATATCTTCTTGCAGGTCTTCGACGTGGGAGATGATGCCGACGATGCGCTTTTCCTTGCGCAAGGCGCGCAAGGCCTCGAATACGAGTCTGAGTGATTGCTTGTCGAGAGCGCCAAAGCCTTCGTCAATAAAGAAAAAGCGCTGCTGGCTGTGGGATCGATCCTGCACCTGATCGGCGAGGGCGAGCGCAAGGCAGAGCGATGCCTGAAACACCTGTCCACCCGACAAAGTTTTGTGCGAACGCAACTGACCGTCGTTCAGAAAATCGCGCACAGCGAAGCTGTTGTCTTCGGTCGGTTCCAGCTGAAGCTGATTATTGGTGAGCTTGCGGAAACGCGTATTCGCAGCCTGACAAAGCTGGCGCAGATAAATTCCTGAAACGTAGTTCACAAATCCACTTCCAGTAAACAGCTTGCGCATAAGCTTCAAATTGTCAGCGCGTTGCTGCAAAAGGTCGTAGCGCTTTTGAATCGCTTTTTTCTCCTCAAGCTGCTCTTTCATCCGAACGATAAGCTGCTGCAACGCACCTATATCGATGAGCTTTTGCTCAATTTGCTGGCGCAGTTCTGCAACCTGAGCTTGTGCTTGCTCATGCGCATCCGCCTCATAGGCGATGGCCTTCGTCTGCTCATCGGCTTGCTTGAAGGCCGCTTCCGCTTTCAGATATTCCTGCGTCCACTGCTCAATCGCTATCTTTTCCTCCGCAGGATGTATTGTATTGCCCAACACAGCTTCCACCGTTTCGATCTCACCGAAATCAGACTGCTGTAAAGCCTGTTGCAATTCCTGAACGAGCGTCGCTTCCTTGCGCATCAATTCCTGATGCTGATCATGCACACGCTCATAGGCACCTTTCAGACTATTTTGCTCCGCCAACAATGCTTCAAGACGAACACGCTCTTTTTCATATACATCGCCCACACTTTGAAAACTACTCAATGCTTCCTGCTGCAAATCGTGCAACTGCTGCACCGTCGAGAGCGCAAGATCATCCGCAGAAACATACCGAAGGTTGGTCGTTTCGGCTTCCAGTTTCGCTTTTAAATTAGTGTATTGCTGGTTAAGCTGCTGTTTGTGGTCATTGAATTTTTGCAAAGTAGCAGCGGCAGCTTTTTGCGCTTCCTTTGCTTTATCAAGGGTCGTTTCACTTGCCTTGAGTGCTTCCTGGTTTTCTTTCGCAGCTGCCAAGCGTGACTCGATCAACTTGGGAGAAAGCGGAGCATCGGCCTCGTGTGCTTCCATTGTGGCAGCGCTTGCGGCTTGCTCCTTCTGAAAAGTGGCAAGTGCCGCACTATGCTTTTCAATCTCAGGAATCACGAGGCTTATTCGCTGCTGCGCAAGCCGCACATTGGAAACCGCGTCCTTCATCGGAGCGAGATCAGTTTCAATATGGTCTTCCGGGCCAAATGTTTTTGGATGGTCCGTCGCGCCACAAACTGGACAAGCTTCGCCTTCTTTCAACTCGCGGGCAATGCTGGCCAGATGGGTTGAAAGCTGTTTTTTTTCTACTTTGGCAAGTTGCTTTTCGGCCTCTTTGAGGCGGCTTGCGCACGAACTCAACCAGTCGACCATCGGAGTATCAGATGAAATTTCTAGTTGCGTGAGCGTTTTTTCAGCTTCTTGTTTTTTGGACAAAAGCGCCGTTTTCTCAATTTCGACTTGCGATTTTATTTGCTGATGAGCTGCTCGTAACTGCTCATATCCGCTTTGCCAGCTTCGTGCTTTCAGAATAGCATCGAGGTCCGGCGCGGCTTCGCGCAAGGCGCGATATGATGTCTCAGCGTTTTGTTCGTCGTGCTGTGTTTGGGACAAAACCGCAGTCGCTTCAGCAATTTTATCTTCCCCTACTCTGAGGCGCTGCTCCAGTTCCCGACACTCCGCCTTGACAGCTCTAGATGCTGCCAGTCTCCCAAACTCATCCGCCTTAAGCTTCAACTGCTCGCGTTGCTCATAGGCTATTTTGACACGGTCATGCGTACGCTTTGCCACCGTGCGTTCTTCATCATTTTTAGCCTGCTGGCGTTGAATATCGGCGAGGGATTTTGATGCTTCTGCCAATTCCCCGGCCAGTTCATTTTTTCGTTTCAAAAGGGGCTCGAATGCCAGTCGCGCAGCCTCATAGTTTTTGAGGCGAAGCTTGCGTGCTTCCACAACTTCATGATCTGCTGCCAGCCTGTCGTATGCACCTCGTTTCAATTCGCGCTGAACGAGCAGTTCCTTCTGCGCTTCAAAGCGACTGAGCTGCTTTTCCATATCGGCGAGGCGCCGCGTGGCGCTTTCCTGCGCTTGCTGCTGCTGAAGCAGACTTCCTTCCTGAATGGAAAGCGCCTCTTTACTCACTTCTGCCAACTGGGCGAGCAAGGTCTCTTCGCGCGTAATCTCAGTATCATTTCGCTGAATGAGCTTTTTTACTTTATCATATAACTCAAACCGCTCCAACCGAAATATCTCCCGCAGCATACGCGTGCGATCAGCATTTCCTAACGAAAGGAACTCCTGAAATTTGCCCTGCGGTATGATAACTGTTCTGCGAAAATTGTCATAGCTCAGACCGAGGATCTCACTGATCTGGCCTGTTTCTATTGCCTTCCAGCCTTTTTCTCCATGAACAAAGGCTTCTCGTTTTGGGGCAAAGGTTTCTTCGAAATTGCGCGCTTTGCGACGTATCTCAGCAGTGAATCGATAATGGCGATTTTCGTCCTGCCCTCCCAAAAACTCAAAATCAATCCACAAGCGCTTGGCCCGCAGATTGAGCATATTAAAATTACGGCGATCGGTCTTTTTCAAACGATCCGTCTCTCCATACAAGGCAAAGGAGATCGCTTCAAGAATACTGGACTTTCCGCTACCAGTCGCTCCAAATATCCCAAAAAGCTGCGCCTGTGTAAGCCGCTCAAAATCGATCACCTGAGGCTCGTCAGGAAATGCGTACAAGCCTTGTATGGTGAGTTTGAGGGGAAACATGAGCGAAGCGATTAGCTGATGAGATGATTTGATGATTAGCTGATGGCCACTGGCTTTATCTAAAAATGAAGTTATGGCAGCGAATGTTAAAGAAAACAAAAAAATACCCAGCCGTTCCCTGAGCGGAGCCGAAATTGACGGTGGCTGAGCGGAGCCGAAGCCACCTGCATTTCCGCTACGCTCGGAGGGACAACATTTTTGCTGTTTTCGGGCTCAATATTTTTTATTAGACAGCTTTAGTAAAAAAAACGATGGGCACATTATTCATTGTTAATGAATAATTGCCTTCATCATCAAATCAACACATTATCAAATTAGCTAATTAAACTGCTTCAACTGACTTTACTTCTGGCACAAAGCGGGTAAGCAGGCCTTCGATGCCTTGCTTGAGGGTTACGGTAGAGGAAGGACAGCCGGAGCATGCGCCCTGGAGGCGAAGTTTTACAACACCGTCTTCGAAGCTTTCAAAGATAATATCACCACCATCGCTGGCTACTGCCGGACGGACCTTTTGCTCAAGTTCCTGCTTAATCCGGGTTACCACATCGCTGTCATTCGTTGACTCGCTGGCTGGAGCTTCTTTGGCGAGTTCGCCGGTAACGATAGGCTGGTTAGCGGCAAAGTAGTTTTTGAGAAAATCCTTCACCATCGGAATCACTTGCTCCCACTGGAACTCGCTTCCTTTTGTAATGGTGATGAAGTTTTTGCCAAAAAACACCTCATCTACAAAACGAAAATCAAACAGCTTGCGGGCAAGCGGTGCATCATCGGTAGCATCGACAGTAGGAAAATCCGCAGAGCCGACGGGAACAACCACGCGGTCAACCACAAATTTCAGTGAGGCGGGATTGGGAGTTATTTCTGTATATATCATCGTTGAATTCAAATTGTAAGATGCGAACGCAAATCTACGGTTTTTGTTTGGAGAACATAGTCGTGTAGCTGCTTGATTATGTGTTGTACCTTTTCATTAATCATGGGTCATTTGTCATCAGCCATTTTTCATTGACTCATTTGTCATTAATGAACATTCTCACGATTCAAATTGAGGGTCCCTTCGGGATGGTTTCCATTTTATTAAAAACCAATGGTGATAATGATAGAATGACTAATTATCTAATGACTCATTAAAATGCTCAAACACTATCTAACAATCGCCTTGCGCACCATCAAGCGCTACCCGGTTCATACTGGAATCCAGCTACTGGGCCTGGGTCTTGGTATTGCCGCGTTTCTCCTCATTGTCCTCTTCGTGGAAGATAATACCGGCTATGATCATTATCACGAAAAGATGGATCGGATTGGGCGGCTTTCCAATGAAATGAAGCTCGCAGGAAAACATGACAAGATCGCTGTAACGGCCATTGCGCCTGGACCGACGATGAAAACGGACTATCCTGAAGTCGAGGATGCAGTGCGATTTATGTCGGCGGGAAATGAGGTTACCATCAGGTTGGAAGATCGCAATTTCTCCCAGTCAGGCTTTATGGTAACCGACTCAAGCGTGTTTAATATATTCTCCTGGCCTTTATTATCTGGAGAAAAATCGACTGCACTAACACGGCCTCAGACGATTGTTTTAAGTAGAAATATTGCAGAAAAATGTTTTGGTGGCATCGCTGATGTAGTCGGAAAAACGCTCAAAGTCAATCAAAGTGAGTACGAAGTCACCGGTATTATGGAAGATATTCCTGACCGTTCCGACATACGCCCAGAAGCGCTTATTTCCTTCTCCAGTCTGCCAGAAGGCATGCGCGCAGCCTTTTCAGAAGACTGGTTCAGAATGAGTGCCTACACGTATTTACTCTTTGACAAACCCGAAAATCTTCATGCCTTTTCGCCCAAACTACGTGAAGTGGAAAAAGCATACGTAAAGCCGTTTATGGCACAAAATGGAGTCGATGGCGACCTGATCTACCACCTTACTCCTTTAGAAGGTCTACACCTCAATAATGAATTTAACCACGATAGCCCGAAAGGTGACCCCGTGAAGCTCAAGCTATTCAGCCTGGTAGGCTTTCTGGTGTTGCTTATCGCATGTATCAACTATGTCAACCTGGGCGTGGCGCAGGCTACCCGAAGAAGCCGCGAAGTGGGCGTCCGCAAAACGATAGGCGCATATCCGCGTCAGTTGATGATGCAACATCTGGCAGAATCTCTGGTGATGAGTCTGCTTGCGCTCGGTATCGCGCTGCTGTTTGCAGGGCTGGCGCTCAAGCCTTTCAATGCAATTATGCAGCTGGACTTCAGCTTTGCGGACTTATTTAGGCCGACGCAATTGATGACAATGGCAGCAGTGACGCTTGCTGTAGGTTTGCTTGCGGGCAGTTATCCGGCCTTGTTTTTGGCGAGTATGAAACCGGCGCGCACGCTCGGTGGCGTCCTGCCAAAATCTGCGCGAAGCTGGGTCCGTCAAGGTCTGGTAGCACTCCAGTTTACGCTCTCGGTTGCGCTGATCGTCTATTCCTTTACGGTCTACAACCAAATGAATCATCTGCGTGATCAGAAGCTTGGCTTCACAGAAGATGCTGTGATGCTGGTCGAGGTTGCAAGGAGAGATTCTACGGTACAAAAGGCGCTTCCCGCGCTGCGTGAGCGATTGCTTTCTCAAAGCGGAGTTTCGCATGTGGCGGCGGCTTCGCGTGGCTCTGTTCCTGGGCGACGCACGGGGGAGCTATTGTTTCGGGTGGAGCGGGATGGTCTTTTAGTAGAAAAAGGTATCAACTTTATGTCGGTCGATGAGCACTACCTCGACTTGATGGAAATTGAATTGGTGAAAGGGCGAAATTTCGATCGGGCTCGCAGTACAGAATCGCAGGAAGCCTTCCTGGTCAATCAGGCGCTTGCAGCTAACGAAGGCTGGAAAGAAGCCATCGATAAGCGCATCCAATGGGGGCTTTATGCAAATGATTCGGCGGAAAATGACGGAAGGGTCGTCGGCGTGATGCATGACTTCAATTTCCGTTCACTTCACAACCCTATCGAGCCGCTTGTATTTTTGTTCCAACACCAAAGTCCTAGTCAGTTATTTGTTCGCTTTTCAGAAGGCACCAATCCCGAAGAAGGTCGCACTTCAGTAGAATCAATATGGAGCGAAATGATGCCCACACAGCCGTTTCGCTATGCATATCTCAATGAAACTTTTCTCCAACAATACAACGACGACCTCAGGCAATTACGACTTTTCGCCTACCTGACCGGCCTTACGATTTTGATTGCCTGCATCGGACTCTTTGGGCTTTCGGCCTTTGCGGTCCAGCAGCGGTCGAAGGAAATAGGCGTGCGTAAAGTACTGGGAGCCAGCGGCTTTGATATTTTTACGCTTTTATCAAAAAACACCGTTTATATGCTCCTGATCACCTTTGTGCCTGCATTTGTGATCGCTTTTTGGTACGGAAAAGACTGGCTGGAGAACTTCCATTATCGTGCGGGCATACCCTGGTGGATTTTCCTAAGCTCAGCGCTTATTGCGCTTTTTGCGGCATTGGCTACCACCGGTTATCACGCCTGGCGCGCGAATCGCTTACAGCCGGTGGAGACGCTGCGGGATGAATGATTAGCTGATTAGATGGTGGGTTGATTTGATGATGAAGAATTATACAATTAGCAATTGTATGTTCATTGCAAATGATTAATTATCCATTCTTCATCATCAAATTAGCTATCGTTCATTTTAAGGCACTAAAACTTTATCAATAAAATGCATTA
>JBGCFB010000219.1:0-17782 GCA_045106685.1 Bacteroidia bacterium
ATTTGGGTTGCTTGAACTGGACAGATTGCCGGTTACTGAGAAAGCCTGGCTCTGATTGACGAATGCGAGTGTAGGAGCTTCAGGCGTAACAGGTTCTTCTTTGCAACTTGAAAAAAGAAAAAGTGAGACTAAAAGGGCCAGGCTCAGGGATTGGAAAGAAATTAGTTTCGTACTCATTGTAGTAAATTTGGTTTAGGTTTTACTACTCAGTACCTGTCCTTATAAAAAGGTAAACATAAGGCGAAAGGTTATTTTAATTTATCACCAAATAAATGCGGGAGTTTGCTCTCTAATGGGTCAGGCAAATCAAGGTCGAGCTGGACCGTAAAGTAATTATCGCCATCCTGGACATCGAGTTGATAACAATGCCTGCACAGGAGATCCAGTCTTTTCCTGACATTCTTTAGCCCTATACCTTTGTGCTTTGATTCTTCCTGAATAACAGGGTGCCTGGTATTGCGCACAGTAAAACTGAGGTGGCGTGTGGAAATATCTACCTGGATGTCAATTTTTGAAGGGCGAATCTGGCTAATGCCATATTTGAATGCATTTTCTACAAAAGGCTGTAAAATCATCGGTGGCAAAGAATGCCCTGAAGGCTCGCCATGAATTAAATAATTCACCTCTACCTCCTTGCTGATCCTCATCCGCTGGAGGGTGATGTAATCCTGAATATAATCAAGCTCCTTTTGCAGGCTTACAGATTCGTCATTTGACTCATACAGCATATAGCGCATCATATGCGAAAGTTTCGCAATACCTTCTGCGGTAGGCTCATCATCATTTTCCAGCGCACTGCCATAGAGGCTATTCAACACATTGAATAAGAAGTGAGGATTAATCTGATGCTTGAGTGCAGCGAGTTCAGCTTTGAGCTTCTCCCCTTCCATCCTCCTTCGCGATTTTTGCTCCTCAAACCATGTGTATGTAAACCCATATGCATTAGCGACAAGGAGGACGAATGCTGTTATAACAAGGTTAAACAGGAGTATTTTGCCCAAAAATCCACAAGCCTCTAATGTAGTAGTATCGCCAATCAGGATCGATGGATTTAGCGCATAAATGTATACGCTATCTAGTATGGTTTCTACAAGTGCAAAGCCACCCAGGAAGGTTGTATTAATCCAGAAAAAACGATTCCATTGTGTGTGTGCTGCGAGTCTAGGTAAATTTCTATGTGCATATACATACATCAGAATGGCATTCAAAATGAGCCCATATGCTATAAATGGCATGTACTGCTCATTGCTCAAGCCAAGGTCCATATGTAGCTCAAATAAGCTAAACGGAGCTGGACTTATGAGTAAAAATACTCCCAGCCACACCACTATATGAATACCTAACCTTAATGCTCGTTTTGCCATATCTCCTGCAATTTAACGATTGAATATTTAGTTACCCTTTTAAGTCTAAACTTATAGATTCAACAGGCCGTCTCGGCTCAGCTCAACGACCAGGAACTCACCATTTTCGGTGGCTGAGCGGAGGGGAAATTTTGGTGGTTGAGCGGAGCTGAAATTGACGGTGGCTGAGCGGAGTCAAAATTGGCGGTGGCTGAGCGGAGTCGAAGCCACCTAATATTGCCTTTGGCAATGTTCCCTTCGACTTCGCTCAGGGAACGATCGGGTGTTTGTGGAACCGTGCTTTTTACTGGCATTACAAATGATGCAAGCCGAAATTTTGGTGGCTGAGCGGAGCTGAATCCGCCACACCCACATGTAGTATATATCTAATATTTTTAGCTATATTTACACTCGAAAATCAAACATCACTAATTCAATATTTAAACACAATGAGTATCCAAGCCATTGCAGACGAACTCGTACGCTTGTGTCGTACGGGAAATTACAAAGAAGTTCAGCAGAAACTTTATGCACCAAATGCCTATTCTGAAGAACCGTTTGGCGAACCTGCCCGTGTAGATGGCATTGAAGCTATCAATGAAAAAGCAGACTGGTGGGAGCAAAACATGGAATATCATGGCGGAAGCGTGAGTGATCCCATTGTGGCAGATGACTACTTCTCTGTTATTTTTGATGTAGATGTAACAAATAAGCTTTCAGGCGTGCGGTCCAGAAGCTCAGAGGTAGCTGTATATGAAGTGCAGGATGGCAAAATCATCAGCGAGCGGTTTTTCTACAACAAATAAATACTAATATAAAATGCAAAAATCCCGTAACGGTTATATTCGTTACGGGATTTTCTATGTTGATAGTGGCTATTATTCCATAACCATCTCCATATCAATCGTACGGCGCTTGATATCCGTTCCTTTGATTCGGACTTTCACCTTACCACCAAGTTGGTACTTCTTGCCAGTGTCGCGGCCGACCAATGCATACTTGCCATCGAGAAAGTCATAGTGGTCATCTTCGAGGGTCCAGGTTGGAACCATTCCCTCGCAGAGATTGTCCTCCAGTTCTACAAATATTCCTGACTCGATTACGCCTGAAATAACACCATCGAATTCAACGCCGATCTTATCTTCCAGGAACTCAACCTGCTTATACTTAATAGATTCCCGCTCAGCTTCGGCTGCAGTTCGCTCCCTGTTTGAGGAATACTTTAATTGCTCTTCTAAAACAACGGGGTTCCCTGCAAAATCTTTATTCAGATACTGCTCAACCAAGCGGTGGACCAATAGGTCGGGATAGCGACGAATAGGGCTGGTAAAGTGGGTATAGTCCTTGAATCCAAGGCCAAAGTGTCCAACATTATTGGTGGTGTAAATGGCTTTTGCCATTGAACGGATAGCGACTTTTTCAATCACGTTCTGTTCAGGCTTTCCATTTACCTCATGCATAAGGTTGTTCAATGCCGCAGAGATGTTGCGATCAGCAGCATTCAGTTCATAACCAAAGCCTTTTGCAAACTCAGATAAGCCTTCTAATTTTTCAAGATTAGGGGTATCGTGAATTCGGTATACAAAAGGCAGAGGAGGGTTCTGAGCCATTTTATCAATAAATGCTGCAACCTCACGATTAGCCAAAAGCATAAAGTCCTCAATAAGTTTATTGGAGTCACCGCGAATCTTTTTCACAACACGCAATGGCTTTCCATCCTCATCAAGCTCGAATTTCACTTCAGGTGTATCAAAGTCTACAGACCCTGTTTTAAAGCGCTTCTTGCGAAGCTTGTGTGCAATAGAGTTAAGCACCAAAAGCTCCTTTTTATAAGGCCCCTCAGACTCACCTTGAAGAACAGCCTCTGCCTCTGCATAGTGGAAACGATAATCTGAATGGATTACCGTACGACCAAACCAGCGCTTGTGCACCTTTCCTTCAATATCCATGTGAAACACTGCCGAGTAGGTAAACTTGTCCTCATTGGGGCGAAGGCTACAAACTACATTACTGAGCTTTTCAGGAAGCATTGGGACGGTTCTATCTACAAGATAGACAGAGGTTCCGCGACGAAATGCTTCTTTATCGAGTTGAGTTCCAGGACGCACATAGTAGGAAACGTCAGCGATGTGAACGCCAACCTCATATAGTCCGCCATCAATTTCTTTAAAGCTTATCGCATCATCGAAGTCCTTCGCATCGATCGGGTCAATGGTAAGGGTCGTGGTTCCACGGAAATCCTTCCGCTTTGCGATCTCTGCTTCAGGAAGCTCGTCATCAATTCGAGCGGACTCAGCTTCAACTTCAGGTGGGAAACTTGGATAAAAATCGTATTGCAGCAAAATAGCATGCATCTCGGTATTATGAAGTCCAGCTTCACCGAGCACAAGGGTTACTTCGCCTGTTGGAGAACGACGTTCCCATTCGAGCATTTTTACAAGTACCTTATCCCCTACTTGAGCGCCATTAATATGCTCCTCGGGAATAAAAAAGTCTGTACGCATCCGTGGATCGTCGCTTGACATAATCCACGAGCGGCCTACTTTTTCAATCGTACCTACAAACTCAGTACGGGCGCGGTGAACGATTTCAATAATGGTTCCCGTCTTGCGGTTTCCTGAGCGGCGACTGCGGCTTTGAATTAATTTTGCAGTTACGGTATCGCCATCGAGAGCCTTATCCAGGTTGTCGGCATTTATAAAAATATCTTCGCCTTCCTCAACCAGCAAGAAGCCAAAACCAGCACGTACAATTTGCAAGGTACCAGTAACTGTTCCGCCATTGCCGGCCTTGCGATCTTTCGCAAAGGTGTAGCGGCCTTTTTCTAAATAATTGATACTGCCACTATCGGCCATCCTGTCCAGGACTTTGCGGATTTTGGCATTTGGGACATCATTGAACAGGTTAAGCTCCTGGGTTAGTTGTTTAACCGTGAACTGGCGCTTTTTATGTTCTTTAAAATGCTGTAATAAGGTTTCTGTCAAATGCTTCTCAAGGCTAGATTGCCTATTATTTTTCTTTTTGCCTTTGCGGCCTCGCTTGGATTGATTATTATTTTTAGAATTTCTTTTTGTCATCTTTTATGGGGTAAATACAGATTATTGCTGCGGGCTTGATAAAATTGTGCTAGGATACACAATTACGGATTTCAAGGTAATTAATTCCAAAATGGAAATTACCATACTCCGATTAATTACAGTAAAAGCCGCATGTTAAAAGGATGTTTCCTGTCGGCAGATTAGCCTAGTGTGTACAGCGGTACAATTTGGAAACTGGTGCAATCTACGAAAAATTGAATAATTAGTTACAAAAAGGAGATAACCTTAATTAAGGCATCTCCTTTTTGTAACATCCAAACTGCGATTTATCCCTACGGTTTTTCGCAATCTTTCCGGGAAACAGCATCCCTAATAGAGTGTCCTTCGCCACTCGCCGAATATGTTACTGCGCATTTATCAGAACAATCTTTCTTAGTACAGAAGTCCGTAACCTTCGCTTTTGTAACAATCAACGAGTCCCCATCAATTACAATGTACTGGCCTGCAGAAACGGTAACCGGGCAATTACATCGCGTTGAAGGGGTGGGCTCCACCACCACAACGCCATCATCAGAGCCAACAACCGTTCCGCTACTCAGGTCAACAGGTATGGGGTCAGCGCCTCCTACACATTCTGCTTCCTCTTCATACCAACCTACCTGATTGCTATCATCAGGATCGACAGCTCTAAACTTGATTTTACACTTTTTCTCTTTGCAGTCAGCCCTATTGGGGCAGCGTCTGGTAATAATAACACTCGTTATCATGAGCGTATCTTTATTATCAATAAACTCATCAAAGAGCTTGCGTTCGACTTTACAGCGACATGTTCGTGCATCTGCCGTCATGTCGGCTTCAACAACAGTTTCCACGCCTGGTCCCTCTCGTTCGCCAAGGCTTGTCAGAGGACTGGCCCAAATAACAAGGCCAAGAAGTGATATACAAAATGGAAGTAAACGATTCATAATAGTAGTCTTTTTAGTTTGTAAAAAATTATTCAACAATCAGGCGCTTGCTCAGAACTCCAGCCTCTGTGCGAATAGTAATGAGATAAATTCCTTGCGTGAAACCAGTCGTACTCACCGTTAGTGTTAGTGCATGGTTAGCCTTGGTCATCACAAGGTTTTTGCGGTACACTACATTCCCCTGCACATCACGTATCTCCAACTCACCCTGAGAGGCATTAGCCATATTTATCATCACCTCTATCTGCTGATCCGCATTTACGGGATTGGGTGACACCATTAGCTCAAGTCCCGACTTGGAACTCACAATATTCTCATTTACCAAGTAGTCAAAGTCTCTAATAGATCCGGGGGACGCGGTTTTCTTTGCAGGTTTTCTACAAGGAGCTGCTTTTGTCCGCGTTCCGCTCAATGAGCCACCTATGACTTTGAACTTATAGCGCACCTTGCATCTCTTCTCGGTGCAATTGTTCGATCGCGGGCATTTGTACACCCAGCTACCATTTGCGGTGACAAGGGCTGGTTTGCCGTCTACAATAACCGTGTCTCCCTTTTGCGGAAGCGCTATTGTACATTCACACTTTGGCAAAAGTGCGACAGCATCCACGGGTTCTGTCTCTGGATTTTGAGCATACATGCTCGTGCCTGCATATAGCAGGCAGCATACAACTAGTCTGTAAAGCATAATTAAAGCATTAGGTTAGTGATCTATCCGTGCAGTACACGTATAAATCATCAGGATAAATAAATATTGGAAGCATAGATTTCCCGGGCGGAATTTTGGAATCCACCTAAATACCAGAAATCAAAACATCGGAAAAGGAATTAATTCCAATTTAGTAAATTATCTAATAATTGCAAATAAAAAAGCCTTCACTCAAAATTGAGTGAAGGCTTTTATTTTCGACTACCGGATTGACCTGTTGCGAGATCAATTCAGCAATTTTTAGATGCTAGTTAAACAAGTAACGAACACCGATCTGTGCCTGCCAGCGAGAGCTAAGGGTACCTACATCATCGATGTTAAGTGCTTCTCTCGTGCTTATTTCATTGTTGTATGTATTCTGAACATTAGCAGGATCAAATGTGAAGTTTGGACGGAAAAGTCCAGGAGATACTTCATCAACACCAAGTGTTTCGATCAAAGTCACACCGTTGAAGTTTGAACGGTAACGACGTCCCCAATTACGGTTAAGGAAGTTCGTAAAGTTGAACATGTCGAATGACAACTGAAGACGGCTATTGTCTTCCCCTACCAACTGGCCTATATCAACGAGGATACGCATATCTACAATGTGAGTAGCAGGTGTACGTGCGCCATTACGCTCAGCATACTGGCCACGATTAGCACTCAGATAAGGATCATTTTCGATGTAAGTATTCAAAGCAGTCCACTGCTCAGCAGCTGTTGCACCACCGGCGATATCAACTAGGTTGATGTCAGCCTGTGTCTCAGGGATAAAGATCAAGTCTGTGAAGTCACGGCTATCTTGATTTGTGATCAAGTCAGCACGTCCACCACCATATACATACGAGAATGTCTCACCAGACTGGCCGTTATAGAACAATGAAATTGTTGCTCCAAAGAAATCGCTAGGCTGTAGACGGTATGCAAGGTTTGCAAGCACGCGGTGTCCCAATGAGAAATCAGAGCGTGTTACAGAAAGGTCATTTTTACTCCCAACAACTTCCATATTTCTCCACTGAGAAGAGTTCTGAGAAGAAGTAAGGTCATTGATTGCCTCAGCATAACCGTAGTTATAAGCAAGTGAAGAAGTCAGTTTTGACGTTTTGCCAATCTTAAACTCCTTACCAATCATAGCAGTCAAGTTTACTGTGTAACCCAGGTTGGTATTACGGCCGATCAAGATACGGTCATAAGCACCAGCAACTTCGTCACGACGGTCGAAGCGTGGGCGACCACCGTCATTGCCTGGAGAAACTTCGTTCCCTGGATCTGGCTCGTCGATGTAACCAATAGGATCAGACTTAAGATTCAAATTCTGGTAATAAATAGAATTGAGAGTCTTCGTATATGTACCTTCAAGGGTTGCAGACCAACCTTTTCCAAAACGGATATCACCAGCAAGGCTGGCACGTAGTACCTGAGGAACTCTTAGGTCTTCTTCGAATAGGTCAAGCTGGCCAGACGGGCTAGCGTCAGTACGACCAAAGTCAGAAGCAGTATACTGGTCATTGATATCATCACGGAAAGTCAAAGGCTCACCGTTACCGAGTGTATCTTGGAACAAGAATACACCACCTACATTAAGACCGTTGTTTGTGAAAGCTCCACCAGGCCATACCAAAGGAATACGGCTTGTAAATAGACCTACACCACCACGGATTTTGTACTTGTCCTGACCATTTACATCCCAGTTGAATCCAACACGAGGAGCAATCATAAGCGCAGAATTAGGCAGCTGCCCAGCTCTGAAGTTTGCGCTTCCATCGCTATTAAACAATCCGTTAAAAGCAGGATCATTGTTAAATGCCGCTTCAATGTCATTAATAGAAGTGGTATTGAAGTCTGTGTCTTCCGCAGGATCTGTACCAAATACAGGCACATCAACACGCACACCAGCAGTCAATGAAAGATTGCTATTTACCTGAAACTCGTCCTGGACATAGAATCCAAGCTGAGCAGCATTAAAGTCAGCAGCAGCAAGTGTGATATCATCACCTACTTCGTCGTCTACCTCATTCCCACGAATTTCATATGAACGAGTATAGAAACTTGCAGCACCACCATTTAGGAAGGTATTCATATCATCGAATTCATATACACCGTAGTTCTGACGAACAAAGAGGTTGTATACATCATAGAATTCGTTGTGTGTACCAATTGTGATGTTGTGCTTACCTGCATAGATATTCACATTATCAGTAATGGTAAAGATGCGCTGCTGTAGGTTGTTTGCAGTAGAGAACTGCTCAGAACCAAAGTTGATTTGACCAGCACCATCATCAATAGAAACAAATGGGAATGGATTTCCGAGTGGGTCACGGTCATCATTCACACTTGTATATCCCACGATCAAACGGTTTGAAAGTGTGTTGCTGAATGTTGAGTTAAGCTCAAGTGCTGCTGAATTTGTGATCGAAGGAAAAAGCTCATACCTGTTCGCAAAGTTGATATTCGAGTTGGTAGAAGGATTTGTCTTCTCTGCTGTACCCTTTGTGTAGCTGTAACGAGCAGTAAGCTTGTGCTTCTCATTGATGTTATAATCAAACTTCACGAGGAACTTCTCGCCCTGAACCGTCTTAGGGTTGTCGAGGAATGAACCTGCATCATAGCCATACTGGTTCTGTAGGAAGGTCGCAAGATTTTCGATATCCGCCTGGCTTGAATTACCATTATAGGTATCAAAGTTAAACGGCTGCGGCGTGTTGCGACGCTCAAGTTCTGCATTAACAAATACAAACAACTTATTCTTAATGATTGGAGCACCAACACGGAAGCCGTATACATTGGTAGAGAAATCAGCAAGCTTGCTGCGTGGGTCTTCCGGAAGTGCATCCAGTTCATCACTTGTGATATCTAGTGGAGTTTTTCCAGCAAGATTCTGATCACGGTGGAACCAATAAGCAGACGCTTCTACTTCGTTAGAACCAGAACGCGTAACAGCGTTTACACCAGCACCGCTAAATCCACCAATAGTTACATCGAAAGGTGCAACAACAATGTTGAACTGCTCGATAGCATCAATAGAGATAGGAGAAACTCCAGACTGACCGCCGTTTGTGCCTTGGTCTGAAAGACCGAAAGCATCATTTGAAATAGCTCCGTCAATAAAGAGCGAGTTCAAACGGTTGTTCTGACCAGCAACTGAGAAACCTAGCTCACCGTCACCATCCTCTGTCAATGTAGCCTGAGGAGTAACACGAGTAAAGTCGGTCAAGTCACGCGCAATCGTTGGGAGGCGGTTGATGTCCACTTCACGAATTACGGTTTCAGCACCTGTTTTCTCACCGCCTAGCGCAGTAATTTCAGTAGTAATAAGAACCTCGTCAGTAGTTACACCTTCTTCCTGTAGGACGAAGTTGATTTTTTGGCGTTGGCCAAGGTTCAAATAAATACCTTCGATTTTAGATTCTCCATACCCAACGAAGTTCGCTGTAAGGGTATAAGGACCTCCAACACGGACGTTGGCGAAGTTGTAAGCACCGCCGTCACGGGCGATTGTTCCGTACTTGGCCTGCGTTGGGCCGTGCACAGCAATAACAGTTGCGCCTTCTAGAGGAGTTCCGTCTGCTGACAGTACGAGTCCCTGGATGGCGGCCGTAGTTACCCCTTGTGTAAAGGCAACTGATACTAGCAAACAAAGTGTTACTAGTCCACTCAGTACATAACGTAGTGGTTTAAACTGCATAGAATTGGTTGGTTAGTTAAAAAAACAATTAGGTTGAAAAAGAGCGTATTGTTTTCGCCGGCAAAACTAACAGTATTATATTAACACAACATAAAGTGAGGAAAAATCTATGGTGAGTTTTATCATTGGGCCATGTTTTTTTTCAAAAAAAGAGGCGAAATAATCACGTATTCAAAGGGTTGACTTTTATCACTAAAACTATTTCAAAAAATCAATAACCCTTTTAGCTTTTGCACGTTAGTACGCTGGAAACTTTAAAAGTATATAAAGTTTCCTTACTATTGCAAAAACTTACTTTGAGTATATCAGCATCACATTTACCTTCCGATCCTGTCAAATCACGCATCATACAGCATGCCTGGGGTGTATTCACTAAACGTGGTGTAAGGTCGGTTACCATGGACGAAATTGCCCGCGATCTAGGCATGTCCAAAAAAACCCTTTATCAACATTTTGCTAATAAAGCTGCTATTGTGATGGCAGTAAGCACCATGCAGTGCACACAAGAGCAAGTGGAGATCGATGCAGTATGTGTTGGGGCAAAAGACGCTGTCGATGAACTTCTGCGAGTGATGTCCTGGGTGTCAAAAATGCTTACAAGCATAAGCCCAAACCTCATTCCGGAGCTCAAGAAGTACTATCCAGAAGCATGGGAAATGCATGCGGACCATAGTGATACACATGTGATCAATAAGCTTAGCGAAAACTTGCAGCGAGGTAAAGAGGAAGGTCTTTATCGATCTGATGTAAATGTTGATCTGGTAGCGAGAATTCGAGCTGCCCAGATCGACACAGGTTTCAATGAACATTATTTCCCGTCCAAAACATACAATCAATTGACCATCCAACGCACGATGTTAGAGGTCTTTTTATATGGAATCACTACGCCTAAAGGCCGGGAGCTGATCCGCCAGTATTTCCGCGCATATAAACTTGTTTAATACCAAACCTAATCACACTTAATTCTTTAACCATGCCCGACCCTCAATCTATCCGCATGTACTTGCTGTCGGCATTTCTTTCGCTGTTTTTTGTAGTTCCAATGAGCGCCCAATCCTATACCCTGGAAGAAGCTGTAGCATATGGACTTGAAAACCGCAATGAACTACAAAATGCCGAATTCGATACCTATATCGCAGAACAGCAGGTTCGAGAAATCCTTTCTTCTGGTTATCCCCAACTCAATGGCCAGGTAACTGCTCAGTGGAATTACCAGATTCAGCAATTTCCTTTTCCAAATCCAGCCACTGGTGAAACAGAACTTCTGGAGCTAGGAACAGGCACAAGCCTTGGAATAGGCGCTTCGCTTAATCAGTTGGTGTTCGATGGCACGTTTTTCATTGGCTTAAAAGCTGCAAAAGCTTTTGTTGATGTTTCAAAAACAAAGCGTGCTTCTACTGCTGAACAGCTACGCTATAATATTACCAGTGCGTATTATCAATCGCTAATTGCAGAGCGTCAGATCAGTTTGCTCGAAACAAACCTTGATCGCCTCAAGACTTTATATGATGAGACAAGTGCGCTATATAAAGAAGGTTTTGTAGAAAAGCTTGATGTAGAAAGGCTACAGGTTAACTACAACAATTTGCTACTAGACCTTAAAAATCTTGAACGAAGAGTACAGTTAAGTAAAAACCTCCTCAAGTTTCAAATGGGCCTTCCGGTCAATTCGGAACTTGAACTAGCTACGCAAATCGATGAGTTAGGAGACCAGCCAAGCCTGGAAGATAGCGAAGACAATTTCACATATTCAAATCGTCTGGATTATTCGCTTGTACGCCAGCAGATTGACCTGGAAGAATTCAATACCAGGCGCTTTAGGGCTGGCTACCTTCCTTCCTTATACCTGTTTGGAAATTATAATTGGAATCAAATTGGTGGAAGAAATGCTCCGGAAAACAAATCGTTCCGCAACTTTACAGTTGGGGCATTAGGGCTTCAGCTCAACATGCCCATCTTCGATGGTTTTCGCAAGTCATCCCAAATACAGCAATCAAAACTTACTATTCAAAAGCTTGATAATCAAAAGCTTAGACTAGAATCTGCAATTGACCTGGAACTTGAGAATACACGCTCAGAACTTCTCAATACATACGCCACACTCGGAGCTTTGAAGAAGAATTCGGAGCTCGCACAGAAGGTATATGATGTGAGCAGAATAAAATATAAAGAGGGTGTCGGTTCAAGTCTAGAAGTAAATGACGCTTCTACCCAGCTCAAAACTGCCCAAACCAATTACCTCAACGGGCTCCTTCAATACTACGTCGCCAAGATAGGCTACGATAAGGCTAGAGGGCGCTTTACGGAGTAATTAAAAATTGATAATGGAAAATTGAAAATGAGTGAGCCAGGTGAACTCATTATACATTGTTCATTATACATTTTACATTAAAAAAAACCACTCAACAATTCATACATGAACCGCATCCTTAATATCACACTTATTCTGAGCCTTGCGATAGGTCTAGCTGCATGCGGCGGCGGGCCTCAGGGTGAAGACCTTGGCTCCAAACGCAAGGAGCTTGAGAAACTAAAAGGGGAAAAAGTAACCCTTGATGAAAAGATTGCTACGCTCGAAAAAACGATCAGCAAGCTTGACACAACAAAGCGCGAAGTTGCCCCCATTCCGGTACAGGTCACTGCACTTGCTACTGGCGGCATCAAGCACTTCCTCGAAATTCAGGGGTCTGTAGAAAGCAACCGCAATGTCATGGTAAGCCCTAAAATGGGTGGAATCTATACATCGATCAAGGCTAAGGAAGGACAATACGTATCTGCAGGTTCAACCCTTGCAACCGTAGATGATGCCCTCCTTCGTGCCTCACGCGCAGAACTGGAAACTCAGATTTCGCTTTTAAAAACCTTGTACGAAAAGCAACAGCGACTTTGGGACCAGGAGATCGGAACTGAAGTTCAATTACTTCAAGCCAAAAACAACTATGAAGCGCTTCAAAAAAGACTAGGAAGCATAGACGAGCAGATTGCGATGGCTCGCGTCAAGGCTCCGATTAGTGGCTCAGTTGACAAAGTAGTTCCTAAAATTGGTGAGATGGCAACTCCGGGCATGCCGGCATTTCAGATTATTAGCCAAAGCGATTTAAGCTTAAAAGCAAAAGTTTCAGAATCTTATGCTGCGACGATCAAGCTCAAAGATGCTGTTAAGATTTACTTTCCAGCAATAGACAAATCATACACAGCTCGCATTACCAACGTGGGCAAATCGATCGACCCGACGAGTCGCACCTTCGAGGTAGAAGCTCGCCTTCCTGCCGACAAGCAGATCAAAATCAACATGTATGGTAAAATGGCCATCAATGATCAGAATCTGAAAGACATCATCGTAACTCCCGTAGAAGTTCTCCAAAAAGGAGCCAAAGGCAACTATGTTTACATCGCAGCCGAAGACGGCGGCAAGTGGTATGCACGTCGTCGTGAGGTTGAAACCGGCCTAAGCTATGAAGGCAATGCCGAGATCACTACAGGCCTAAAAGCTGGTGACAGGCTTATTATCGAAGGATTCAAGGAATTGAGCGACGGACAGCTCATTACATTTTAAGGCCCTAAACAACATTATTCAATGAAAAAATTTCGTGAATTCGGGCTGTCCTCCTGGGCTATCGAGAACCGTACAGCAATATACCTCCTCACGGTGGTGATTGTGATTGTCGGTCTTGTGTCCTACCGGAGCCTTCCGAAAGAGAACTTTCCGGAAGTAGTATTCCCGATTATATCTGTTGCGACCCCTTATCCCGGCACAGCGCCTGCTGATATCGAAAAACTTGTAAACAAGGTTATCGAGCAGGAAATCAACGGCATCAAGGGCATTAAGAAAATTTCTAGTACTGCGTTTCAAGATTATGGAAACGTATTTGTCGAATTTGAGACCGGCATTGATATCAAGGAAGCAAAAGATGAGGTTCAGGAAGCAGTTAATCGCTCTAAAAACGACCTCCCTTCTGACCTTCCCAATGATCCTCAAGTTACAGACATCAACCTTTCGGAAGTGCCGATCATGTCGGTCAATCTTTCGGGTCCATTTGATGATGTTACACTTAAAAAGTATGCCGAGGACCTGCAAGATGAGCTAGAAGATAAGGTAGACGAGATTCTACGTGTCGATATTATTGGCGCGCTTCAGCAAGAACTCCAGGTTGATCTTGATTTGTACAAAATGCAAAACGCCTGGGTTACCTTTGGCGACATTGAACAAACGATTGCCTCTGAAAATGTCATTATCTCTGGTGGCGAAATTGATAGAGAGCGTAGTAAGGTAGGCTTACGTATTAACTCCGAATTAAAAAGCGAGCAACAGATCAGTGATTTGCAGATTCGTTCCGGAAAAGGCCACACCGTTTACCTCCGCGATATTGCAAAGGTGAGCGACGGCTTTAAGGAGCAGGAGAGCTACGCGCGTTTGGATCGCCAGCCGGTGATTACCCTTAACATTGTAAAGAAGGCAGGTAAAAACCTCGTTGAGGCAGCCGAAAAAATTGGAGTAATCGTTGAAAGAGTTAAGTCTGAGGATCTACCCGAGAGCCTTACGGTTACCGTAGCTCAGGACCAAAGTCTACAGACACTCAACACACTGAATGAATTGACCAATACCATTATAATTGGTTTCATTTTGGTGACACTGGTACTGATGTTCTTTATGGGTGTGCGTGATGCACTCTTCGTAGGACTTGCGGTTCCGTTGAGTTCCCTGATTGCATTTATCGTGGTTCCATCATTTGGGTTTACGCTTAACCTTGTAGTGCTTTTCACCTTCATCCTTGCGATGGGAATTGTGGTGGATAATGCGATTGTGGTAATTGAAAATACCTATCGATTATATATGGAGGAAGGCTTCCCGATTATCACCGCTGCTAAAAAGGCGGCAGGTGAAGTGATTATTCCTGTGCTTTCAGGAACACTTACGACGGTAGCGCCATTCTTGCCACTTCTGGTATGGCCTGATACTACGGGAGAATTTATGAAGTTCCTCCCCATCACCATGATCATTACGCTATTTGCTTCATTGTTTGTAGCCTATGTGATCAGTCCGGTGTTTGCGGTGAGCTTTATGCGTAAGGATGACAAACCCAACTATCGCACCTTGCTTTACTATAGCATTGGCATGGCAGTGCTTGCGATTTCGCTTCATGCAGGAGGCAACGCTCTCTTTGGCAACCTTATGATTTTCGTGATTGCCTTTGTTTGGTTAAATGCGGTTGCCTTACGTCCGGTGATCAAGTACTTCCAGAATAAGCTTATTCCAAGTATGAAGAATGGCTACCGCAAGGTCCTGAGATTCTCAATGAATCGTCCCGGACTTGCAATGGTATTGAGTCTTCTATTTATCTTTTTTGTGGCAGCGCTTTCAGCAGTACGCTCACCTCAGGTTATTTTCTTTCCTGAATCTGACCCAAACTTCGTCTATGTCTATAATGAGATGCCCTTGGGAACTCGTGTAGAAGTAACAGACTCTGTTACCCATATTCTTGAAGATCGTGTATACAAAGTGCTCGAACCACATCAGGATATTGTTCGCTCTGTTATTGCCAACGTGGCGATTAACGCTGGTGATCCTCAGTCTTTTGGACAAAACAGTGCCGATCCGCACAAGAGTCGTCTTTCGATTGAGTTTGAATCAGTTAAAGATCGAAATGGAAAGAGTACACAAGAAATTTTGGAGGAAATAAGATCAGTAACCAAAGGAATTATTGGTGCCAAAATCACAGTAGGTAAGGAAAATAACGGACCTCCGGTAGGAGCTGATATTGAAATCACCGTTACTTCGGAAGACCTTGACAAGTTGATGTTTCTCAATTCGGACTTGCTCGCATTTTTAGAATCGAAAGCGGTCGCCGGTGTTGAAAAACTAAAGTCGGATGCTGAAGCTGAGCGTCAGGAAATGATCGTGAATATCGATCGTGCGAAAGCAGCTGAGCTGGGCCTTACTACTGGCCAGATTGGTTCGACTATCCGTACCGCTGTCTTTGGAAAAGAGGTTTCCAAATTTCGCCCTCCCAAGTCAGAAGATGAGTACGATATCGTAATTCGTCTGGATGACAGTTATCGTAACGACCCAGGTGCCTTAATGAATATGAATATCACCTTCCTAGACCAGGCTACTGGCGGGTTCCGTTCTATTCCAGTTTCAGCAGTAGCGAATCTGAGTTACTCGTCTGCGATTGGTGGTATCAACCGTAAGGACTTGAAGAAGTCGGTTACATTTAGCACGAGCGTTCCGTTCCCATACAATGCTGCCGAAGTCTCCAAGGAATTGATGTATTGGGTTGATCAGTACAAAAAAGAAAAAAAGCTTAGCTCCGATGTAACAATTAGCCTCGGAGGACAGGTTGTGGCACAAGAAGAGCAAGGGGCATTTCTTGGAGGCGCCTTTGGCGCTGCGATTTTGTTCATCTTTCTGATTCTGGTTACGCAGTTTAACTCACTCATTAATGTGCTTATCATTCTCAGCCAGATTCTCTTGAGTACGCTTGGTGGATTTGTGGGAGTAGTACTGATGGGTATGGACTTTTCTATCATTATGAATGGTGTGGGAATTATAGCCCTTTCCGGTATTGTAGTGAATAATGGAATTATCCTGCTGGACTTTATTCAGCAACTTCAAAAAGAAGGGAAACCGCTCAAGGAAGCTGTTATTGAAGGCTCGGCAGTTCGTTTTACACCTGTATTACTTACTGCATCATCGACCGTTCTCGGCCTTGTGCCGCTGGCTGTTTCCCTGAACGTAAACTTTGAGACGCTTTTCACCTCCTTTGATCCACAAATCTTCTTTGGTGGAGATAGCGCTGCCTTCTGGGGCCCACTTAGCTGGACCATCATCTGGGGTTTGAGCTTCGCTACGATTGTCACACTCGTGTTTGTGCCAACATTTTACTATGTACTACACAGTGGTAATAAAGCGGCTATCAAATTCTTTAGAAGAGGAAAAGAGTCTGAAATCGAGCAAGCAGAAGCCTTCGAAAAGAAGCGTCTCGCTGCGATTAGCGGAATGGATGAATAGCTGATTAGATAATTTGATGATGGACGATGAGCAATAAAACAATTGCTTATCGTCCATTTTCAATTTCCAATTCTCCATTTTCAATTTACAAAACGGACTTTCCCACCTACTACTGTCATCTTGATTTTTGTATTCAAAATTGCCTCCTCAGGAACGGTCATAAGGTCTTGTGAGAAAATAGTAAAATCAGCCCACTTACCAGTCTCAATGGTGCCTTTTTGGTTTTCCTGAAAACAACCATAAGCGGCATCGCGTGTATAGGTAATAAGCGCCTGTTTACGCGTCATGGCTTGATCTACTTCATAACCTTCTTCTGGTTCGCCGAGCAGTGTCTTTCGCGTAACAGAAGCGTAAAAACACGCTACAGCACTCACAGGCTCAACAGGGGAATCTGTTCCATTTATGATCTTCGCACCTGAGTCAAACAGCTTTTGCCATACATAGGCGCCGTCTTTTATTCGATCGATTCCGAGGCGCTTAATCGCCCAAGGGCGATCGCTCGCATGATGAATGCCCTGCATGGAGGCGATCACGCCCATTTTAGCAAAACGAGGAATATCTTCCAGATTCAAATGCTGAGCATGCTCAATGCGAAAACGCGCATCCGCAGCTTCGTTTGGGTTCGCAGCAAATGCTTTTTCATACTGATTAAGAATTTCACGATTCGCCCTATCCCCTATCGCGTGGACACAAACCTGGAAGCCATTCTTCAATGCTTTATCAGCAATAGTCCCCACCTTTTTCATATCCATACGTGCATGGCCGTATGTGCTAGCCATGTCATCATAAGGTCTCAATAACCAAGCTCCGCGCGAGCCAAGGGCGCCGTCCGCGTACAATTTGATACTCCTTATAGTGAGCATTGAAGAGACCTGGGGGCCACTTTTCATATGCTGATCGAGAAGCAGACTATCCCAGCCATCAAGCATTGCGTACATCCGTAAATCCAAGGCGCCCTGGTGAGCCATCTTCTCATAGAGCGCAAGTTCTTCTTTACTTGCACCCGCATCATGAAAGCCTGTCAGACCTTCCTGCAGGCAGGTTTGCTGAG
>JBGCFB010000022.1:0-3327 GCA_045106685.1 Bacteroidia bacterium
GTATCATCACCCGCAAGATCATCAAACTGACCGTCGTTATTTAAGTCATCTAACCCCAAATCTGCATCATCGGGGTCTACTGTAAGTAATGACAGGTCTACAAACATTTGAGAACCATTAGCACTATAGCCATAAGCTGTAGCTGGAATAGAATTACCATTGATTAACACGTCCGAAAGCTCCAAAAAGCGCTCATCACACGAATTTAAAGTAAGATATATGTCTTCCCAAACACCATTGGCTGAGTCATTCTGAGAAGAGCGCACTGAGATCAATAGACGCGCGGGGTCTCCACATACCTCAGCACCTTCCAGTAACTGGACCGTTGTCCGCGGGGCGCCTGCACCTCCAAAATTAACACTGAATATCTCGTCTAACTGATCTCCAGAACCACCGCATTCAAGTCCACCACACTGTTGGGTTACCTTGTAAAGTACCGGAGACATAACTCCAGAGAAACATGCAGGAGCGCGGTAACAGACAATGACATCGGTTATGTCGCTTTCTGCCATAAAGCCCACTACAGAAGCCTGCACCTGCGATGTAATCGGGTCAATCGTAAATGGCACAGGTGTACCATCGGCTGTAATACTGACGACTTCAAGTTTCGCAAAATCAATGCTGTCAATCGTAAAGTAGAAGGAGTCCACATAGGCATCAAGTCCATCCTGCGATACTTGCAAAGTCTGACAGTAACTAGTACCAAGGTTTACTATATTGATATCTACCGGATCATTTCTGAAGTTCAGAATAGGCGTTTTTACACCTGCACTGAATATTCCACCAGAATAAGTCTCGGTATCGGTACAAGCAGTAACCGTAGTACCATCGTCATATGAATATACAAAGTCAAGCTCCAGGTTATAAGCCGAACCTGTACAGTTCGTAGCTACACCTAGATTTATAATGATCACGGTATCACTTGCCAATCTTGAAATATTAAATCTCGGTGCATTTAGGTTCGAACTTACCGTCGTTACCGTTCCGCCAGATACAGCATCGAGGAAACCTCCATATTGAAGACCTCCAGAGAAAGTGGCGTTAATTCCAACATTGGTGAGTGTAGATGCAGCATTAGTATAAATAATCAATGCCAGCGTATCTGAATTACCACAAAGGTTCATTGAATCAATGAAAGGATAGCCGAAAATACCGTTAAGCGTTGAAGCGCTTACGCGTACATTCCCTCCTGTACCATTTGTAACTTTCTTGCTTGAGGTTGACTTGGCTGTTCTTCCTGTTTTCTTAATAGCAGGGTCAATCGTCACCCCATAAGCAGGATCGTATTCTCCAAGGTCAAAACCAACTTCGTTGTTTTTAACAGAGAATGCGATATCTACAGGCGATTTTTCTCCATCAATATCCTGCCAGGCTATCGGCGCACTATGGCGATAGGCTACAGCACCAGGATTGATCAACTCAAGGTCTCCCTTTGGACTAACAAAAGGAATTGATCCTTTATTAATCGTGAGTTTGATATCATCCGGAGATGCACCAGGTTTAAGATAAAAATCATAACCCGCTTCTCCTGTTCCTTTATCATAAATTCTCAGGTCTGTCTGAGGATAAAGATCAGCGTAGCGTGCCTCTTCATTTTCCACAATAACTTGTGAAGAAGAAGTAGCTCCTTTGAATCCAAGCGTCATCGCGTCAGACTCAGAAGATAAGGTCATGGCTTTCGGCGAAACTACAAGATTGTAGTCTTCGGCTGAAGCGCTTACCACATCGGCCTGAGCCTCAATGGTTACTTTTTGATGAACAAGAGTTTGGTCACTTTTACCTTGTTGACACGAGGTCAAAACGAGGGCAAAAGCGATGAGCGTACAAGGGATATTCCACAACGCTGCCCTAGCAGATTTGCGGCTCCCTGTACGCGGGGTAATTCTGGAGAAAAATTGGTGCATAAAAAAGATTGGTTTTACCAAAAAGAAATAAGTCACAGTTAGAAGAGGGCATAGAAACCCCCTAATTATCAGCTAAAATAAAGGGTATGATTTTCATTACAAAAGACAAAATCAACATCCTTCCGCAAATGCCAATCATCTTATATTTAACATGTGATTTATTCCATTTTATTTAATATATAAGTATTAACACTAGTGCGTCCAAAAAACAAAACAGTCTCTTATCCCTAAATTAAAACCTCCCAAGGGCATAAATGTGCGCTTTATCGTTTACAAATCAATACTTAGATACCAAGTATCAGAAAGACTATAAAACTAAAATTCTCTTACTATGTCCACACAACTGAACAGTAATTATAAAAATTACACTCATTAAATTAATTTATTTTCTAGATAAATCTTTTTGAAAAAAAATAAAAAACCTAATGCCTATTCCCTCCCATCTTGATAATTTACAGTACATAAACAAAAAACATCGCCTATATTCAAGAGATGATTGGAGCTTTTAAAAAGCAGAGATCTTGAACTTTTATGCTCAATAGAGGCGCCTGATTTTCTCTATATCAGCCCTCAAATAGCCGAGTATAAACAAGTGAATTGGTTACTCCGACCTGGTAAATTTTGGAGACCATATTTCCTTCTTTGGAATCCTGATTCAGGCCGCCACCAAGGCTATGTGAGACTACCTAAATAACAGGGGTATTATCAACTGATAGTTACATTCAAGTAGGTTAGGAGTATCTGTCTTAAGGAAGCCTGTCAAAACAGAAAAAAGCCGCTCACCTTCGATGAAGATGAGCGGCTTATACTTTTCACAAAAGGATTCCTTTAGTCTTTCATGACTCTGATGGCTTTCGCTTCGACAGGATTGTCTTCATTGATCATATCAATGATATACACACCTGCAGCTTCGTTGCGGAGGTCGAGTGTCACTTCGACTCCGCTCCCTTCGACTCCGCTCCCTTCGACTCCGCTCCCTTCGACTCCGCTCAGGGGCCTATCGATGGTTTGTTTCTGTACCAAACGGCCGTTTGCATCGGTGATGCGCACGGTGTAGGTTCCTGCTGTGAGGCCCGTGGCTTCTACGGTAACAAAGTCGCTGGTTGGATTAGGAAAGGCTGCGATGCTCACATCCAGCTGCGGCTTGGCCGTGCGCTGAGGGTGCTCGATCACGTAGTCCATTTCCTGCATCGCAGCATCGCCCAGCTCGTTGAGTGGGTTCTCTGATACATGCTCCAGGTATAAGTCCTGGCAATCGCCTTTGAACTGCTGCGTCAGGATTAGGGTCGAAGTTCCTTTCGGAGCTAGCGTGACCACACTCGTCTGTGGAAGGCCCGGATCGGCACTCCCCCGCTGCCAGCGTTGGCTGAAGGTTTCGTTATTGTGGTTCAGCTTCAGTTCCTCGGCATGTGTCGCCTGGGCC
>JBGCFB010000220.1:0-2872 GCA_045106685.1 Bacteroidia bacterium
ATCATCCTGATATCGGCTTTGCCATTTTGCCCGAATATGAAAGAAAGGGCTACACGACAGAAGCGGGACATGCCATGGTCGAACTAGCTAAGGAGCAGTACAAGTTGACTTCCCTTCTGGGCATTACAATTCCGGATAATACCGCGTCTCAAAAGGTGTTGGAGAAGCTAGGTTTACAATTATTAGAAGAAAAAGTAAAAGATGGCGAGCGGTTGTTGGTGTATGGGGTGGATTTTTTGTGAAAAAGTGTTGATGGGAAATGAGCTTCCTCGTCTAACGTTAAGATAAGAGTGAAATACTGTTTCACTAAAGGGCAACCTTTTTATTATATTTACCGTGAATAAGTACAGAGAAGTAGTTTTTTATAAATCTTATTTTGAAGAGTTTTTCGAGGCACAGCCTGCTAAGATGAAAACCAAATTGCTTTGGACACTTTCATTTATTGAGGATACCGAAAGAGTTCCTGAAACATATTTGAAGTGGATTGTTGGAACTGATGGACTGTTTGAAATTAGAGCTCAACATGCGAGTGATATTGTAAGGGTTTTCTGTTTTTTTGAAAAAGATAAGATTGTAGTTACAATCAATGGATTTAATAAGAAAAGCCAAAAGACCCCTAAGGCAATGATTCAAAAGGCACTAAAGATTAAAAAGCAATATGAAGAAGAATATCACTAGTCTTGACCAATTCAAGGAGAAGCATTACGGTAAGCCTGGAACAATCGCGCGTGATGAGTTAGAGCGAGGATACCAGGATTTTAAAGTTGGTGCTTTGATCCAAGAAGCCAGAAAAAAGAAAGGGATGACTCAGTCAGAATTAGCCGAGCGAGTAGGAACCACAAAGTCCTACATTTCAAAAATTGAAAATAATATTAAGGAAGCGCGCTTGTCAACTCTTAAAAAAATAGTTGAGCAAGGGCTTGATGGAACACTGGAGCTTTCTATCAAGATCTAACGCGAGTACGCATCCGCATAGGCCAGAATAGCGTCGATTTCTTCAGCACTTAATGTGGGAAAAGCCATCATGGCATTCTGATTATACTCTTCATACAAGGCCACGGCCTTCGGATCGCCATCTTGGATGAGTTTGGGGCCATTCTTTACCCAACGATATAGCCACTCTTTATCGCTGGCGTATTTTTTAGCTACACCTGCTAGTTGTGGCCCGACGAGCATTTTATCAGCCTTATGGCAAGCAGAACAGTTTGCTTTAAAAAGCGCTTCGCCAGCAGCAACTTCTGGAGGTAATGATTGTGAGATTTGGGCTTCAGGATTACTGATTGTGCCGCAGCCAAACTGCTCGCTTGAATCCTTTGAATCCCAATCCACCTGAAGCGAAAAGTACACAAAGGCTCCCAGGCCCAGAAGCGCCCCAGTTCCTGTAATTCCAAAAATTGCAATGAAGAGTCTCATGATTCGTAAAGTGTTTACTCAACCGGTTGCGCTACTTCTGTCAGCGCTTTAAGCACAGTGGGAAGGCGCTGACAGAGGTTGGCAACCCAGGCAAAGCCATTTGTAATAATCCTATCACTCTACGTAAGCACCATTATGCAGATTCGCTGATTTATGGTAGTAGAGCAAAGGCATGCCTTTGCTCTACTCACCAATAATTCTACCTTTGTACCAGCCGCGCCATCTCACGCAAATTTGTTCCAATAATTGATGGCTTCTCATGAATAATCAGCCTAATACGTACGTCGTAATTGACTTTGACAGCACCTTTATGAAAGTAGAGGCGCTCGAAGAACTTGCCGAAATTGTGCTGGCAGGAAAACCTGAAAAGGATACCGTCCTTGCCGAAATCAAAGACATCACCAACCAAGGTGTCGATGGTGCCATCGGCTTCAACGAGTCGCTTTCGCGTCGCCTTGACGTTCTGATGCCCTTTAGTCGTGCCGATCTGCGCGCGCTTATCAATCGGCTATTGCCGCAAATCTCCGATTCGTTTGAACGCAATCGCGAGTTCTTTGAGCAATACGAAGGCCGCACCTACATCATTTCCAATGGCTTTAAGGAGTTTATCGAGCCTGTCGTTGCGCCATTTCATATCGATGCCGACCATGTCCTGGCCAATACCTTCACTTTTGATGGTGATACCGCGACAGGATTTGATCAGCACAATCCTCTGGCACATAGCAAAGGTAAGTCCAAAGCGCTGGCTGCGCTCAACCTCGACGGCGAGATTCATGTGATCGGAGATTCGTACACCGACTACGAAATGAAGGAGGCAGGCATTGCGCATAAATTTTTCGCCTTTACGGAGAATGTGCTGCGCGAAAATATTCTGGATCGTGCAGATCATATTACGCCCAGCCTTGACGAATTTTTATATGTAAACAATATGCCGCGCGCTATTTCATATCCTAAGAATCGCATCAAAGCGCTTTTGCTGGAAGGTATCCATCCTGGCGCCGCAGCGGCGCTTGCCGCCGAAGGATATCAAGTGGAGACGGTAGATCATGCCCTGAGTGAAGAGGAACTTTCTGAAGCGATTCAGGATATTTCCCTCCTCGGTATCCGTTCCAAAACGCAGCTTACAGCGCGTGCGCTAGAGCATAGCACGCGCCTGATGGCCGTGGGCGCATTTTGCATCGGCACCAATCAGATCGATCTGGGCGCTTGTGCCCGCCTGGGTATTCCTGTATTCAATGCTCCTTACAGCAATACGCGCTCGGTGGTGGAGCTCGCTCTTGCGGAGATTATCCTGCTGATGCGTCGTATCCCGTTTCTCAATCATCACATGCATGAGGGAGCTTGGAATAAGTCGGCTCAGGATAGCAATGAGGTGCGTGGAAAAACCCTTGGGATCATTGGCTACGGTAATATCGGTAAGCAGCTTTCTGTATTGGCAGAAGCGGCTGGTATGCGTGTG
>JBGCFB010000221.1:0-10086 GCA_045106685.1 Bacteroidia bacterium
CCGATGGCACTCGCTTTGGTTTTTTCGAATGGCAAGGAATATCTCCCTAGAGATGAAGCCATGAGGGAAGCTTTGATTTCGAATATAACTGGGTCTAATTCGCCTTTTTCGACCATTTTAGGTCTTAAAAAGGTGGAAGAAAGGAATAAAGCTGAAGCGGAAAAGGCTACAGCTACCACAGCACTAAACAGCCTAAAAGACGACATCAAGGATCACTTGGAAATGGACTTTTCTGAAATTGCACTTGAAGATGTTGGTGCGACTCTACAAAGCCATTTTGCAGGTATCGCCCCTGATTCCATTGAGAATCCTATCCTAGCAAGTTTCGTTTACGGAATCCAGTGTATCCCAGTACCCGAGGCAATCGATGAATCCGGTACCTCCGAGAAAAGGATTTCACAGATTCCCGTCTCCCCAACGGTTGCCGCCCTTTCTACTCCTGCTGGCGAATAAAAGTAACTAACCAATGGACCCCGCCCTTCAGGAACTTATCCGGCCGTCGCATGACGCGACCGAGGTGGTAGAAGCGCTCATTCGGCTTGCGCCGGGTGCAGCAGCACCACGCAGCATTCGTATCGTGACGCGCTTCGGCGACATCGCAACATGCCGGGTTAGGCGTAGCGATATTAAGCGCCTGTACGGGCGGTGGCCCATTGATAGCTTCAAAGCAGCACGATCCTCTTCAACCGAAAGGGTAAGGGTCGACCAAAAACCAATATTCAAAGCCTCTGACCGGCGATGGTATCCTGGCATGCCCACGGGCAGAGGCGTTATGCTTGGCGTCATTGATTGGGGAATTGATTTTGACCATACCAATTTCAAAAAGACTGACGGCAGCACGCGTCTGAAAGCAATTTGGGACCAACGTGCCCAATCAGCTTACCCTCCTATCCAATTTGATTATGGTGCCATTTTTGATCAAAAAAAAATCAATAAGGCTCTCCAATCGTCAAGCCCATACCGCTATTTGAATTACCATCCTGCAAGTGCAGACCCGCGAGGCATTGGAGCTCACGGAACTCATGTAATGGATATTGCAGCTGGAAGTGGGGCTATTGGTCCTGTCGGGATGGCACCAGAAGCTGACCTTGCTTTTGTGCATCTCGCATCAAAAAAAGGTGATCCACGTCATAACCTTGGAGATTCTGTACGGATTTTGGAGGCTATTGATTTTCTTGATAAACTGGCTGGAAGGCAACCACTCGTAATCAATATGAGCGTGGGCCGTCATGGCGGACCGCACGATGGAAGCACCCTTGTGGAACAAGGAATCGATGCTTTCCTACGATCAAAACCGGACCGTTTTATTGTCCAGAGTACTGGGAACTATTTTAAAACAAGAACGCATGCAAGTGGCATGTTAGCCTCAGGCGAACGACAAGTATTGCGTTTAAACATCGGTCCTCATGATTACACCACAAATGAGATTGAGGTTTGGTACGAAGGCGAGGATAATATTTCAGCAAAAATCCGACACAAAGAAACCGGTATAAATGCACGAGTCGGACAAAATAGCAATCACATTTTTCGTTCTGATGGAGAGGTGATTGGCCGGCTTTATCATCGTACCAAAGAGCCGAATAATGGCCGGAATCATATCAATATCTTCCTGTTTGCAAATGCGCCTGTCGGAAGATGGGAGCTACATCTACATGCGCATTCCATACGATCGAGCGGTATATTTCATACCTGGATCGAGCGAGATGGCGCATGCAAAGACTGCCAAACTCGTTTTTATAAGCGAGACGCTGACCCCTACACGACCACAGGAACTATTTGCAATGGCGTTGAAAATATCGTGGTAGGTGCTTTTGATCCTAAAAAAAATAAAGTCGCACCTTTTAGCAGCAGAGGCCCTACGGTGGATGGAAGAATAAAACCTGATTTTTTAGCTCCTGGTGTTCAAGTTCTTGCCGCGAAATCGAGCCCACCTACAGCATCCTCCTCAACATACTCATTGACAAGGATGTCGGGGACAAGTATGGCTGCGCCCTATGTCGCCGGGATGGTCGCTGGAATACGAGAATTAAATGGCCCGCTCTGGGCCTATGAGGCAAGAAACATTCTTTACTAATTACTTCACCCCATCCAACTGCCCGATTTTCGGGATAATCTGAATCAAAAAGCGCTGATTTTTCTTTTCGTCGGTGAGATCGCGGCCGAGGCCTTCGTCACCGGAACCAGAGATCATAACCTCTACGCGGTTGGGGTCAAAGCGGATGCCCGATTTCTCCCAAAGGCGAGAAAGCGCAAGGGCCCTTTCATAACTGAGCTCGTAATTCAGAGCATAATTATCCTTTGAGGCCTGTCCTTCAATAACGAGCAGGTACTTCACATTCGCACCTATCGAATCTTGATTCAGGGTGGTAACGAGCCTCATGAGCTCGCGGCCTGCCTGGATGAGGTCAGGGCGATCACTCTCTTTGATAACGCTTTTGCCAGCCCCAAACTGGACTTCTTTACGCAGAACATGGCGCTTATAATTAGGCTGATATACAAAGTAACGAGGATCAAGCGCTTCAATCGCTTTCTGTATCTCCTTCAGCTTACGATATTCTTCTTCGATCACTAACAAACGAGCTTTTTCTTCATTCAGCTCAGCCATAAGAGAAACAGCTGTAAGCTGCTCATTGTCAAGACGATCCTGCGTCATGGAGAGCGCTCGTTTTTTCTGATCTAGTTCATTGAGCAAAGCCTGATTCTGAGTCTTCTTTGCATCAATAATCGCTTCCCTTTTTTTGAATAATGAATAACTCAGAATAAACAATGCCAGCGTGATGACAAACAATGATGTCATCAGGTCAGCATAGCTCAACCAGAAAAAATTCTTAGGCTCTTGATTTTTGGAACGCATATACAGATAAGTTTCAAGTTTATAGTTAGAGGTTTAAAGTTTATGAAGGTTTCTTGGGAAGCTTCCTGAGCGTCTCTTTAAACCTTCAACTTGAAACATTAAACAAAATTCTTAACTGCGTATACCAAGCCTACAGCAAGCAGCCCTACAAAGGCCAATGCTCCGGTAACGGTAAAGAGTTTGAAGGCGAATGAGTTGGTGAAACCGTGTTTGGCCTCCTCCTGGCTAACAAGCATTTGCTTGAGCTGGGCATTCATCGCTTCCATTTGCTGCGACATGCGCAAAGTTATCTGATCGTCTGTATTGAAACGGTCGAGCATCTTACGATTGAGTTCTACACTCTGCTGCTGGAGCGTGGCAATCTGTGTACGTAGCTCCTGAGCATCCTGACGGACGGAGTCGATCATCACACGGCCTTCTTCAGGATTCTGAAGCGAAGCCAAAAAACTGTCCATCTTGACATAAGCTGCCTGTGTGGAGGTTTCGAGGTTTCTCACACCTTCCGCTGTCAATTCGTTGAGTTTTCCATCAACTTGCTCAAAGTGGTTCCCCAGGATATTGGCAAAGGATTCTGCCTTTTGCGTATAGCTATCGATATAGGCGACCTGCTTATCGATCAAACGGTCATTCTCTTCCATGGCACGCCCCATGCGGTCAAATCCGACCTCCAGGTCACGTACACGCTCAAGCACACCTTTCATCTCTTTAAAGAGAACAAGTGTCTCTTGAAGCGAGCTATTCATATTACCCTGATACTGGGTAAAGCCTTCATGAAATGCTGAAAGTGAATTGCGAAGTTCTTCTGTAGCTGGAGCCACTTCAGGTGTTTCTGCCAATGGCTTAACTACATGCTCACGTAAGAAAGAGAAGTATTCAAAGCGTCCTTGGTCACGTAATCTAGCTGCTTTTTTGAGTGCGTTTGTACCAATAATTGAGAAAAACAACCCAACACCAGAGCCAATCATCGCGATCAATACCCCGCCTATAAAATTACGAATTCCTTCATCGTCAGCGATTCCACCATCATTTAGAAAAAGCCCTATCAAGCCTAGAACAACACCCGTAATAGTACAAAGCAGCCCGATATATAAAGGAAAATAAACAGATCGGTCCAGCTCTTTTTCCAAAGAATAATCACGATCTGCAGCTATATTTTCTATCGTCTCAATATCTGTTTCACCACGATTGCGCTTGAGGTAAGCGTTCGTGCTATGGACAATATCCCGAAAGGTGTTGCTATAATTCCCAGTCTCAGACAGCAGGTTCAACGAACGGCCATCTGCTCCTTCGCCCTCAATACTGGTTTCCAGCGTACTTCCTTTTGGATAAACCTTTTTGAGTTTACGAATACTCCGATTGTTGCGAGCAGCAATCGACCACTGAGTGATTATTACAACGATAACCACTACTATTTCCACCAAAATCAATGGGTGTGCTAACAAAAATTCCATAAACCAAATGTATCTAAATTCTTTGGAATTCCTGAACTTGTGGAACAGTGAAATAATAACTAATCGGTTATTATGCAGGTATTTTTAACATAAAAAAGATAAAAGCACCAGATAACGTATTATCCGGTGCTTTTGAGCATTCATTCCACCCTTAAAGGGTTTGTGTTTTATTTCTGACGTGTTACTTAGTTTCCTAAAGTAAAGCGCAGTTGGACACCACCACTGGTAAACACGGTATCGAAAGAACCACCTGTTTTAGGGCGCGTGATATTTTTCTGCCAAAACACGCGAACATTAAGGCGTGTGTTAACGACATAGTCTATCGCCGGCTCAATGACAAGATTCATACTACCCTGGGTAGCCTCATTTCCAGTATTGGAATCAAGGTTTCGGTTTCGTGTTACACGATCAGAAAATGTAAACCGGAATTGTGCATTCATCGAATTATCCAGATCGATTTGCTTACCAAAAAGCTTGAAATGCCAGTCGAGCTTATCCTTGCGATAGCCAAAGGTCATCGACAAATCTTTATTCTTTGCTTCAGTCAGCTGTAGCGTACCTGTACTAAACATCATACGACGATCTATACGATACTCCAGGCCGCCTGTCATACCATTTTTAAAATTCGCATTGATTCCGATAAGCGGCGAAAACTGCTCCGTAATCGTAACACGTTCGATATTATTGACTGGGAAAAAATTGGACGAAGTATCCAGATTTGTAACAAGGCCATTGGCATCTACATTAGCTTCCAGGTTATTAGTGAATGCGTCTACACCAAAGGTGCCACGATACATGTGACGAAGGGTAAGCGAGGTCACCGCACCTTTTAGCGAAGGAAAGCTATTGAGTACATTATAATTGATGCTCCAGTTAGGAAGCGGAATCTTCGGAAATGAAGATAGCGAAACCTTTTCCGGGCTTGTCCAACTGTATGCAGCAAGCAACGCTGGAATCAACACGTCCTGGTGCGCGGAGTCATATCCATTTTCAAATGGGTCGAGACTCAGGTTTCCATAATTGTCAATATTCTTAACGTTCCTGCGACCCAGACGGTCCGAGATTGTCCGGCGAGCCTGTTCAAACTGAGAAAAGTCTTCAGAGATATGCGTTTCCTTATCAAACACACCTTTTTCAAAAGCTGTCCCCAGGAAGATATAAGACATGGTAAAGCGACCGTTTCGCAACTGGTCTGTGCTTCCATAATCATCAGCAAGGGGATCATAACGGAAGAGCTCACTATAGTTTTCCGTTTTATTTCGATCTGCATTAAAGTCTATTCTAAAGCCTTTAAATAGCTCCAGTGACGTACGGAAGGTAAGCTGCTCTTGAAGGTTTTGGGCAAAAAAGTTAGCCAGCGAAGTATCCTTCGAAATCCAGCCATTTTCTGCTGCTATTGATCGAATATCCTTTTGACTACCCGAAACAAAACCCAAAGTAGGAGGAAGATTTCCCGTACCTGAGCGCTGCAAAGTTGTATCAAAAGGGTCGTAGTACCTGAAGTCAAGTCCCAGATTATCCATTTTCGGAATATAACCAGGCAAAATGGTGGACGCGTTTCGATTAAGTGAGAGATTCACATTTCGTACACTCAAGGCAATACGCAATAACTCGCTACCGATATTTCGCAAGATTTTAAACTTCGCAGTATCTACCGGTGCTTCAGGAAATGATGCGGGTTGCCCCTTTTTCTCACGTTCCTTAGCCAACTGTTTTTGTCGAATATACTGCTCTTTCGCACGTTGTCGTTTTTCGGATGCCTCGATCACCTTTTGGATCGGGGTGACTTTTTTATACAGCTTCACCAGATCCAGACTAGCGTTGGCCTGTACGACTTGCGAGTTCCCGATCGTCGCTCCAATGGTGGGATTATTCTCTGGCGCCTGATCCCAGCGGAAGTTGGCTGAATAATTGATCGTACCATTGATGTAATCGGTCCATCGGTACTTGCTAAGAGGTAGTTGGTAACTTACTGTAAGGTTGTGGGTGTAGTTCGTATTTCTTCCGAAATTGACCAGATTATCATGCCCACGTGCAGTATCACGCCCTATCTTGAAGAAGTTATCCCAAAAAGTTCCCACAGAATCTATTTCAACCGAATCAGCGGTACTGTAGTATCCCCTGACCTCATCTACACGCGCATTGTTTATCGCAGTAAAGTTTACACTCAAACCTTGTGATAGCTGCCATGAGAGATTATAAGTTCGGGTAAGCATGAAATTTTTGGCAAAAATCGGGTTAGTATTCCCTCCGAAACCTGCTGCTGGTCGTATTTTTCTTTCTTCAAATTGCCTATCTCCTACTAGGTTCACCGAGATCGATGTTGGCAGCAGATTTAGATTAAAGGTTGAGAGCGGATTTTTCCGGCTCCACTTTGAAAAAGGCTTAAGCTCCAGTTTTGGGAATTGGTAGCGATAATTAACTACAAACTGATGTTGCGTTCGCCGAAGCGTTTCAAGGAATGCAGACCGGTTTTGTTGCTCAGAGTAGGAGAAAGAGAAGTCAAAATTTGTGATACTCCAGGGCATAGGCTTCCCGCCTCCGCCACCGCCGCCGCCGCCAGTACCACCGCCAAAGCCGCCTTTTCCAAAGCCGCCTCGGCCACCACCTCCACCACCAGTACCGCCTGCACCTCCTCCTCCACCAAAGCGGACATTATTAAAGGAGATACTCCGATTTCGGCTATACTCTTGCACGACCTTACGCGTACTATCCCGTTGTTCTGGCTCATCTATTCTAGCCAGCAACTCATCAGTCAGAACATCTGGCTCTCTTGGATCAAAACGAGGATTGATACGCTGCTCGCCCATCGTCATAAAAACGGGCATCGTAACGCCCCACTTTTCTGGGAAGAGCTTTCCAATAGAGAAGTTTGCCGCAAGGTCATAGTTTGTACGGAGCTCCTGATTACGCTCACTTACTCGCTGGTCCAGACCTCCAAAGCCTGGCGTGCGCTGCGAGAAGGAACCTTGGATATTTCCGAAGTTGGCTAGATCAATACTTGCCTGTGCATTTGCAGCCCAACCAGAACGCTGGTCAAAGTCGGTAACGCGAAGCTCATTGATCCAAACCTCGACATCAATATCTTCCTGGCTATTACAGTCGCGCGGATTTCGCACTCCAGCCATTACAACCCGGACATTGCTCGTAGTTGGCGCACCGATCACGTGGATCTTGTGTCCAGGTGGCAGGCCTTCAGTATACGTAAAGCGGTTTATAGGACTAAAGCCTCTTAGGTTTCGCTGAGCTTTGGCCTGAGGAAGTGATGTTAATAAGATATTAAACTCATTCGCATCGAGCCATACATTTTCTCTGGCTTGGGGGAAGTTCACATTCTGGGTAGAAGGTGTGAGCGGCATCTCATACTCATAGTAGTTTTCTGAGTTATCAAGACCTACTCGCATAAATACTGTTGCGTCGGTGGAGTCATCAAAATTTGCTTCAAAAGGGTCACCAATCGCCTCGGCGTGAACCCACATTTTGAGTCGTTCATAATTTCGAAGATCAAGCGTGAGGTTTCTAAAAACGCCACGAGCATCGCCAGGTTTAAGGTCAATAGCCTTCATAACAAGCGAACGTTCATCATCAAAAAGGTTACCTGCTGCTCCCTGGTTTTGATTCTGGCGACGAATGCCCGGAGGCTCCTGATAGTTAAACGGCTCTTTGGTAGCATTCTCCTCCACACTTACACTACCGATACTAAACTCCGTCTCATCGGGTCCGATAACTCCACAAGGATTATCAAGCTGGTTTGTATTTACAAAGCGACGCCATTGGGTTGCAACGAGGTTAAAGTCAGCCATACGAATGATCACTGAGTCATTGAAACCAGTGAGGTACATACGCATAAAGTCTACAGACTTGAGGTTGGTAATTCCTCCACGGGCAAGGCCTTGGGCCAAAGGCACGCGGAATTGGTACCAGCGAACGCGTGTCGTCGATCTGTCTGGAAGGGTAACAACAGTATCACGAATATCTACCACAAAGTTTTGACCGCGGTCCAATCTTCCTGGGCGTAAGTCAACTTGGTATTCGTAGTAAGATTCCGAAGTAGCAAGACCGCCATTACGGTTGATATCTTCACTATCCGGCTCATTGGTTCCTTGTGTTCTACCTCCATTACCATTGACGGCATTCGCCGCTGTAGGAGAGTTTCCGTCCATCCCATTAAACTCAGAATATCGGCTTAAGATGCCAACACCATTATCAATGAATTGCTGATCATTATAGTGAACAAAATCATCTGTACTTGGGTCTCCCAATAGCTCCTGATATGGTTGACTATTTACACCTAAAATGCCTTCCATTTGCTGAAGGAAATTTGAAAAATCCCCTCCATAAAAGAGTCTTTCAGCCTCGTTATCCATCCCATCGATTCCAACATCCTGTCTTGCGCGCTCTTCTTCATCATTACTAAAGTTCTGATTTGGAGGAAGGGCTAAGGGAACTCGTCCCCAGACGGTGGTGTCGATGTTGCCAGCCTGAGTTGCATTTGCTGCCAGGCCATTCTCCATCGAAATTGTATTATCAGGTAAAATATCCTCACTGATCTGACCAAGGTTGAGTAACAGTCTACCTCCATTATGGTTAGGGTCGTCCATATAAGGATCCATCATCCAGAACTCAAGGAACTCTACATTGGTAGCTTCAAAGTCATTATTCACATCAATTTGGCGCATGATTCCCGCCCAGTTCTGCGCAGGATCATTCAGGTTTCCGGTAGTCGGTTCAACATCTATTGAATAATTATAGGGGCCACGTTTTTCCGGTGCGTATACAAGATCAAGGGTTGATACAAAATTGCGTCCTGGCGCTACCGTGGAAGCTGGCTCAATCTCACTACGGATAACCTGTCTTGTATAATTATTAAGCGCATCGCCTCGTGGAAGATTGATCCGCGAATCATTGAATGCTGCGAGCAAGGTTGGATCGGGAGAGTACCAGGCAAGCTTTGCACGAGTATACCCAACAGCCCTTTCATCATTATTCAGACTCGGGTCAAATAGAATACTACCATCTACGTGCTGGGGAAAGGATGCCAATGCCCAACGCCTTCCTCCATTAAAGGAAAACTCCGTTTCAGCAGCTTCAAAGTCATCCAAATATACATTACTCTCATCACGCTCTGTAGCCAATTGTTTTGGCTGACCAGGTACAAACTGCGCTACTTCTACCACGGCATTGATCGGCGCTGGCTCTGTTGCAGTTATATTTGGAAGCTTGTCTATAATCTTTGTAATCAAATAAGACTCCGTACGCCATGAAGCGTCGATTCCCCAAACAGTGTTACGAACAGGCTCATCACCGAGAATCGTTTTTTGGGTTTGAGGGCGCTGCGAAAGCCTTAAAATAGTTGCTCCCAATGCTAGATTCTCAGCTGGCTTATATTCAGCTCTTGCTCCCGTCAGGGTTTTGGTTTGTACATTATAAAGTGCGTTGGTTTCATAATCAACCTTTATATCTCCCCCAGCCAAAACAGCAGGGTTTGTGATTGTTACTTTAGCACCATAATAATCTACTATAAAATCCTGTCCTTCCACGAGTTGTCTTCCACCTGCAGTCACTCGGACAGAACCTTCAGCAAGGTTAAAAGTATTCAACGGTATTTCGGCTCCATTGCTTCCCCGATAAAAACCAGCCATCGTATATCGATTGAGCTGAGGATAAAGCTGGATAGCGTCTTGTTGGGTGCCATCGTAGAGAGGATCGAATACGTATTTACGTACGGAGTTGGGATCGTTATTGAGTTGCTCTCGCAAGGCATCGCCAAAAGGCTCGACC
>JBGCFB010000222.1:0-15573 GCA_045106685.1 Bacteroidia bacterium
AGGTTGTCATGTCGAGCCGCGAAGCTGGCGAGACATCTTGACTTTTAGCATTCTAAGTCGACAAAGTCAAGATTTCTCCTCAGCTACGCGAGTCGAAATGACAATTTTGCTAAAAAATTGGCTTACACAGATCCGTTAGACGGATCTCGCAGTATGAAGACAAAAGATCAAGCAAAATGATGAAGTTATTTTTTGAGTTTTACTTAACATTAATCGTCGCCTTATTGCCAACCATTCACTTTGAAATGCTGTTACTTTGTAGACTTGCAAAAAGATCGACTATGCGCACACTTCTCATTTTCCTGGCTTGTTTTTTTTCGTACCAAAATCTTCTATCTCAGCAACAATGCGACTCGCTCGATGCCTGGGATAGTCCGCTTTGGCAACTCCAGACATTGGATATCGATGATCTCCACGCAAACGGATTTACCGGAAAAGGTGTACGTATCGCAGTTTTTGACAACGGCTTTCTTAATGTAGATCAACTGCCTGGATTCGAACATCTTGACGTGTTGTTTACACGCGATCTGGTAGAGCAGGACGATGATGTGTACGGACCATGTGAAGGGACTTGTACACACGGCCAGCGTGTGCTTAGTGTGATGGCTTCGCGCGGCCCGGATGACCTGACTGGCGCAGCACCTGATGCCCAATATTTACTTTTCAGAACAGAAGATGACCGAAATGAGGCCAAGTTTGAGGAAGGCTACTGGAAAGAAGCCGCCAGGCTCGCCGATAGTCTTGGTGCCGATATTATTATCTCCAGCTTAGTCTATCTGACATTTGATGATGGAAGCGGCTACGATAAAGATCAGCTCAACGGCAGAGTTGCTATCACCAGTCAGGCGGCCATCGCAGCAGCTCGCAAGGGAATTCTCGTTGTAAACTCGGCGGGAAATGCCGGGCGTGGCGGCTTACTCGCTCCAGCAGATGCGGACAGCATCCTTTCTGTCGGCGCAGTATATCAGGATGAACGACTTGCTCCATTTAGTTCGCGCGGCCCCACTGCCGATGGCAGAATCAAGCCGGAAGTCGTAGCCCAGGGCGTCGGCGTATTTCTGGTCAATCCGCAAGGTGAGTTGAGTAAAAGTAATGGCACAAGCTATTCCGCACCATTGGTGGCAGGGCTGGCAGCTTGCCTTTGGCAAGCCATGGAGGAGCATGGTCTTCAGCCTGACGCTCAGGCAATTAGAAGCGCGATCATGGCGAGCGCAGACAGAGCTTCAAATCCTGACAACAACTTTGGCTATGGTATTCCTAAAGGTGCCAAAGCGTATAAGTCACTTATTCGTGAGGAGCTGAATGTAAAAGCCCTTTGTCCAAAAAATTTCGCTCAGACCACCAGCTTCATTTACCCTAACCCAAGTCAGAACCAGGCTTTTTATGCCTTTCGCATGCGAGGAGATGCCCAGGTCGCTTCTATCCAGATCATGGACAAAACAGGCCGCCTTATTACTTCAGAACAAATTCACATCGCGCCAGATCAACTCTACAGCTATCCTCTCCCCTCTTCCATCAAACCAGGTCATTACGCTGTTCGTCTCGTCGATGAGCAGGGAATCCGTATTGGTGGAGCCCTTTGGATGAAAATGTAGAGACGCGTTTCAACGCGTCTTTCAGATGGCGACGCGTCTCTACAAATATTTCTATTTCCCAATCACCACTTTCCGCCCTTGCTGAATATATGGAAAGAGTTCATTCATTTTTTTCTAATAAAAATGACCCTTCCTCTTCTCAAATGAGCCAAAACCAACAAAAATCATTTGCGGCCTGAGCGTAGTCGAAGGCCCCTCCACCAAAAATCGACAGATTTTCTTGCCAATATGGCTTCGACTCCGCTCAGCCACCGTCAACTTTAGTAAGACACGTTAAAACGCGCCTCTACAAATACTTCTATTTCTCAATCACCACTTTCCGACCTTGCTGGATATAAGGAAAGAGTTCAGTGATATCTTTATTTGTAAGTGAAATACAGCCAAGGGTCCAGTGAATTTTATATTCAATGGCATAATCATCTCCTTCAGGAACACCATGGATTCCAATCTCGCCGCCTATGCTTGCGCTTTGCGGAATACGTCCTTCCGCCTTGGCCTTGCGATGCTTGCGCCAAGAATCCTCAGTAGGATAATCTATCCAGGCAAAATATCGCCAGTTGTCATGCGGATATGCAGATCGTATATGAAAGGTTCCTTCAGGTGTACACTTATCGCCTTGCCTCAGCTTATCGTCTTTAGGATTTCCTCCAAAAACCACCGGATAGGTTTTGATAATCTGACTATCGGCTGAAACGACCATCAGCTTGCAGGCTTCCTTTTTTATCCAAATAAAAAGATGGGAGGAGTCTACTTGTGCCGTGTCCAAAAGTTGTTTCAGAGTAAGCTCCTCAGCGGCTTTTTCTCCAACATCAATATCCGGCCCATTCCGCACAAGACGAATTCCAGCGAACAGTAAAAGTCCACAGCAGATAAAAATGATAATGTTCGTGATCAGCTTCATAGTTCCATAATTCTAAAATAGCTTTTTCTGACAAAAAAAATGGATTTTGAGTTTTGGGTTAAATGTTTCGTGTTAAAATAATAAATATCATCTCTTCAATATGCAGCTATAAACCCACAACACTGAACTCAAAACCCTAAACGAATCTCTTAATCCTATGCCACATGTTTCCCAAAACACGTTTTTGACAGCATTTGAGACGTTTGTGTTAGCAGACAGCGGTCACATCGGGCATCTTTGATATGATTGAAAAACGTTCGATATGTTCTGCATATCGATCAGCTTTGGGTAAAGGCGTCGGATGCCAGATACATCTGGCGCCTTTCTTTATTTGAAATCAATAGCTGCACATATGACCTACTTCGACCTCTTATCCTATGTCCGTAGTCAGCGACTTGCTACCCGCACGGACTTCAGCTAGAACCATACACTAAGGATTGCCATCAAGCCCTCACGGGTTCGATGGCTCTTTTTTTTCACCTGGCGCAACAGGTGATCCCCGACTCCATTTGGAGGCCGGCGGGGCGTTCTTTTTGTCTTGCGCAATCTTCTTTTAGTAGCGCTGAATAAGTGTTACGCAACCTAACCCAAAAGCTTATGCGACATGTATTCATGATCGTAGTTGGCTTGCTATTGTCTGCAAGCTGGCTTTCGGCCCAAACTGTATCCGGTACGGTTACAGATGCCGAAGACGGAAGCCCTATCCAAGGGGCAGCTGTCCTTGTCAAGGATTACTCAGTAGGAACCTTGACTGACGAAAACGGGAAGTACAAGATTGACCTCCCCACTAATGCCGAAGCGCTTATTTTTCGCTTCGTAGGAAAAAGTGCCCAAACCGTCTCTATAGATGGTCGCACAACGATTAACGTAAGTATGGCAGAAGATGTCCTTGAAGTCGAGGAGGTCGTTGTTACTGCGATTGGTATTGAACGCGAGAAAAAGAGTCTGGGATACTCTGTCCAGGAAGTCGGCGGAGATGCCCTCGTCCAGTCTCGTGAGCCTAACCTCATGGGCGCACTCGCAGGTAAAGTTGCCGGTCTTCAGGTAAACAGCTCAAACGGTACTCCTGGTGGAGGCGTTTACTTTCTGCTTCGCGGTAGCACCTCATTTAATGATGCTAACCAGCCATTGGTGGTGATCGACGGAGTGCCAGTAGATAACTCTACCAATTACACCGGTGACCCGAATAACACTGCACGTAACAACAACCTGCAAGGTGTTACTCAGTCCAATCGTGGTATTGATATCAACCCAAATGATATTCAGGAAATCACTGTTCTGAAAGGACCTGCTGCGGCTGCGCTTTATGGTTCTCGCGCTGCCAATGGTGCGATCATGATTACAACCAAGCGTGGTGGTGATCAAGGCGGACGTATGCGTGTAAACTTCAAAACCAGTCTTGGATTTGACCAGGTAAACAAGTTGCCAGAAGTTCAGAAAACCTATGCACAAGGTTCTCGCGGCGCGTATAACAACAGAACGTCACTCAGTTGGGGACCGCGCATCGACACACTTGGCGAAGTCGTGAACCCAATCGGTGAAACAGTTCAGGCACAGTCTTATGAGAATGACTTCAACAACTTCTTCCAAACAGGAGTCGTGACTGACAATGCGCTTTCATTTTCCGGAGGAAACATCGACAACAACTTCTACACTTCTGTAGGCTATTTACGCCAGACAGGTATTATCCCAAATACCGACTTCACGCGTTACTCTGTACGTTTTAATGGTGAATCAAAGGTTGCACGCCACCTGAAGGCACGCGTTTTTGCTAATTACACGAACTCAGGTGGTCAGCGTATCCAGCAAGGTTCTAACCTTTCTAATCCACTCTTTACGCTTTGGCCTGCTCCTGCTAGCTGGGATTTGTACGGTATTCCTTATGAGAATGCAGATGGTACCATGAACAACTATCGAAACTTCTTCGACAATCCGCGCTGGGCAGTTGAGAAGAATCCGTATAGGGACAATGTGGACCGTATGCTTGGCAATATTCAGCTTTCATATGATCCTGCAGATTGGTTGAATGTACTCTATCGAGTAGGTACAGATGTATTCACAGATCGTCGTAAGCAGATCATGGCCATCGGCTCATGGGAAGCTAATACAATCGGCCGTGTGTACGAGGAGCAGATCAGTAGCTCAGAAATTAATTCTGACTTCATTGTAAACCTCACACCAAATATCAGCGACAAGTTTGAGTTTGGATTGACGCTTGGAAACAACATCAATGTAAACCGTACACAGCGTTTATTTGTGCAAGGTGACGGCCTTACCATTCCTGGTTTTTATAACCTTAGCAATGCTACAGGTATCATTACAACAGATCAGTTAAATCGTTCTCGTGGTGTTTCTGTATATGCGGATGCTCGTTTTTCATATGATAATTACTTGTTTCTGAGTATTACTGGTAGAAATGAGTGGACTTCCACACTTCCTCTTGGTGATCAGTCATTCTTCTATCCTTCTGCATCACTCGGATTTGTATTTACTGATGCATTCAAGATGAAAGAAAGTGGCTTCCTTCCTTATGGTAAGGTTCGCATGAGTTATGCACAGACAGGAAACGGAGCTCCTATTTATTCGACTCAAAGTGTATACACATCTTCTACTCCTGGTGACGGATGGACTTCAGGTCTTTTGTTCCCACTTGGTGGAACGATTCCAGGATTTACCCTTTCTTCTACAACTGGAAACCCGCTACTTGTACCTGAAATTACAAATGCTTTTGAAGCTGGTATCGAGCTTAAATTTGCTCAAAATCGCGCTGGAATCGACTTTGCATATTATGCACAAGAGTCACTTAACCAGATCTTCCCTCAGCAGGTATCATCTGCTTCAGGATCGATAGCACGTATTGTAAATGCCGGTCGTATCACCAATAATGGTTTTGAGATTCAGGCATATGGCACTCCTATCCGTTCTGATAATTTCGAATGGCGTATTGATGTAAACTTCACACGAAATGTAAGCCTCGTTGATTACATTGACGAAGATACTGACGAAGGAATCCAGCAGCTTACTATTGCAGGCTTTACAGCTCCTCAGACTGTAATTGCTCGTGATCAGCCATATGGAGCACTATTCGGTTCAGCTTATGCCCGTGACGATGCAGGTAATATCCTTATCGATGACAATACAGCTTCGCCGACTTATGGTCTTCCGATCCAGTCACCTACCAACCAGATCATCGGTAATACGCAGCCTGACTTCCTTATGGGATTGCGCAATACGTTTGCATGGAAAGGCTTCCGCCTTTCAAGCTTACTTGACTTCCGCAAAGGTGGCGACATCTACGCTGGTACCACTCGCCTCATTCGCCTTTATGGTGCCGCAAAAGAGACAGAAGATCGCACAACACCAAAGGTTCTTCCTGGTGTAAAAGCCTCTGATGGTAGCGTGAATGATATTGCTGTGCCATTAGGCCAGACATACTACCAGAACATTGTTTCTAATGTAGACGAAGCAAATGTATTTGACGCATCATGGTTACGTCTTCGTGAAGTAACACTTAGTTACACACTACCTGGCAACCTGCTCGAAAAGACTCCTTTCAGAGAACTTACCATTTCTGCAACAGGTCGCAACCTGTGGCTCGATACCAAATATCCAAACCTGGATCCTGAAGTATCACTTACTGGTGCTAACTATGGCCAGGGTCTGGAATACATGTCTCCTCCAGCAACCAAAGGCTATACTTTTTCTTTAAACCTGAGCTTCTAAAAACCCTATACGATGAAAAACATGACAAAAATAGGTCTATTGTCGCTGGGACTTTTACTCATGCTCCTGACGAGCTGTGAGAAGTTTCTAGACGTGAATGCAGACCCTAATAATCCGACAGAGGTCACTCCTCCCCTTCTGCTTACCAGTGCTGAGTCTTACCTCGCTTATACCATGGGTGGTGACGTTAACCGCTACGCAGGGCTATTTGTCCAGCACTTGGCAGGAGTTCAGGGCCAGGCCCAAGAAGAGTATGATATCTATCTTTTTAATGATGATGAGACCAATAACTTTTGGCGCTTTGGCATGTACGCAGGCGCTTTGGGTGATCTTGATTTGTTAATAAAAGATACAGAAACAACCGGAAGCCCTCACTATTCCGGGATTTCTAAAATTCTGATGGCTTATGGCATCGGTGTAATGGCTGACCTATTTGGACAAGTGCCATATAGTGAAGCGTTTCAGTATGAGCAAAACCTAACCCCTGCATTCGACAATCAGCAAGACATCTATAATACTGTGCAAGCTTTGCTGGATGACGGAATTAATGACCTCAATGCTGAGAGTTCGATATTAGTTCCAGGGAGTGATGACATCATTTTCAATGGAGATATTGATGCCTGGAAGCGCTTTGCAGCTTTTTTGAAAGCGAAATATCTAAACCACCTTTCAATACAAGATGCATCTGGTTCAGCTCAAAAGATCCTTGATCTTTTGGACAACAGCGACGCATTTGCCAATAGCGCGGATAATGCAACCTACGTTTTCCTTTCATCGCCAAATGCGACGAATCCACTGTTCCAGTTTGAGCAGCAGCGTGGTCAGATTGCGGTAAGTAAAACGATTCTTGATGATATCATGATACCTCTGAATGATCCTCGTATTCCGCTATATGCAGATCCAATCGCTGCAGGCGGGTATGCAGGCGCCCCTAACGGAACGACCATTCAGGATCAGCCACACTTGGTCTTTTCAGGTGTTGGTCCTTTTCATGAGTCTGCAAACTCTGCGGTTATTCTGGGTTCATATTTTGAGCAAAAGTTCATTGAGGCAGAAGCAGCAATGCGCGCGAGCAATCAAGAGCGTGCTCATACGGCATACCTTGCTGCGATCAACGCAAGCTTTGGCTTTCTTGGCATTGCCGATTCAGTTGCGGATTACATCGCTCAAGCTGAGGTTGATCCAGGTATGGCTGACTTGACTATGGAGCATATTATGACTCAAAAATACATCGCTATGTTTACCCAAGGTGCTGAGTCATGGACAGATTGGCGTCGTACAGGAATTCCTGCGCTTACTGCTTCTCTTGGCAACCTGACGAGTGGCGTAATACCTGTTCGTTTTCCTTATCCGGAAAGTGAGTTGACCCTGAATAGCTCGAATGTTCCTGATGTGACTTTCTTAAGTCCTACATGGTTCCAGGATGGAACGGAAGACTAGCTGAGTACATGTGAGCAGAGTAGAAAGATCAGAGTTCAGAAGATGACTTCAAATTTCTCTACTCTGCACTCTGATCTCATGTACTCATTAAGAAAGGCCGCCCTAAAAGGGCGGCCTTTTTATTTAAAAAAGAATTAAATTGAGGGTCAAAACACGCAAACCCTTGGATATAATCGGCCCCTTGCCCATCTGGGCAAAAATCATCATTGCCATCGCATCGACACTTGCATTCCTGATACCGCTTTGGATGCTGTGGAGGATTCCGATGTACAAAAAAATGGCTCTAAACGCTAAGGCTAAAGGCCCTCTTTTACATATCTTATTCTGGGTAATATTTATCGGATCATACATACTGATAACAGCGCTGATCGTGGCAATCTATTACCAATCGTTATAAAAAAAGAGTGTGCAACAAGATCCTAAGACCTGTCGCACACTTCACCTCACTCACTACCTAAAATGTATGCAAAACGCAATAAAATGCGTGATGATTCAATTGCTATATTTTATACTATGGAACTATAAAAATGTTCTAAAACCAACATAATTCCGGCAAAATCAATCTTTACTATCTACTGAATATTCGATTCCGGTCAATTTTCGGATACTATCCATAGTTCTCACTAAAGAACGACTAAAATCATGAGATAGTTTGGGCGATTCCCGTAAATTATTCCTCAGGCATTCATTTACGTGAAGCACCTCATAAACATAACCGGACACTTCAGGATACTCCCAACGGTCTAAGCAGGTGCTCCGTTGCCACATGCTTACTGGAGCAGGAGTATGCCATCGATTGTGCATAATGATACGCTTGTCTCGCCCATATACTGTCGCTTCTATTTCTGTATCGATTTCAAAAGAGCTGTAAAGTTGTGCGCTCGCCCCGTTGTTATACATAAGCTGCATAGACATGCTCGCATCGACTCCTAAAGCAGTCTTATGAGCAAAAGCTTGAATCTCGTCAGGCTCGCCCAATAATTGCAATGCAAGAAAGAGCGGATAAATACCAATATCCAGCAGACTTCCTCCACCGAGTGCGGGATTCCAGAGGCGACTGGCTTCATCATAAGGAGTATAAAAACCAAAATCTGCCCGGATTAACTTCACTTCTCCTATTTCATCTTTTTCCACCAAGCTCATTACCTGTTCAAAATTAGGGTGAAAACGCGTCCATATCGCTTCCATGATAAAGCGGTCCTCACGCTTCGCAACGGCCAGGATGTCTTCAAGCTCAGACAGGTTTAGAGCAAACGCTTTTTCGCATAAGACATGCCTTCCTCCTTCCAAACACAAAATTGCATCTTCCTTATGCCGGCCATGCGGAGTGGCGATGTACACGACATCGATATCCTTATTTTGAGCAAGCATCTCATAACTACTATGGGCAGTATTGATGTCATATTGATTGGCAAAATCCTTTGCCTTGGCTTCTGTTCGTGAGGCTACTGCTTGCAGAGTGGCGCCTTCGGCTTGCAGGATTGCCTGAGCAAATTTATGGGCTATATTTCCCGTTCCCAGGATTCCCCAACGTATCGTTTCCATTGGGTAAATATGGCTTAAAAAAAGAAAAAACGGAACCCTTAAAAGGATTCCGTTTTTACAAAAGGTTATGATTTCGCTCTTAGCAAACTACAACAGAGTTGCTTGCGTCAACAAACTGAGTGTTAACTTCTTTGTCTGCTTTTGGCTCGTTGATCCACTGCTCTCCGTCGAGGAGGTAACGGAACTGGTATTCTTTGCCTTTCTCAAGCTCTACAGTAGTAGAAAAACCACCTGTCTTGAGGGCTTTCATTGGGTTTGCTTCTGGATTCCAGTTGTTAAATTCACCAACAACGCTTACGTTTTTGGCTCCGTTAACAATCTTCTTCTCAGCCTTGAAAGTTACTTTAGTAACTGGCTTGCTCTTGAGGGTTTTTTTAGTGATTCCCATATTTGAAAAAATTTTGACTTACTACAAAAGGGTTTTTTTGTTTTCGGGCGCAAAGGTACTGGTTTTCAGGATTTTATCTATCACCCGGACATCTTTTTTCTAAAGTTTTACATTATGTTAATGCGAAAACGATTACATGATATCTGTCATGCGCATACAGGTGTCGGATTGCCACCTTAATTTGGTGACTGTGACTGTTCCATTGCTCTTTTTAAGCTCCGCATAGAACTTCACGTTTTTTGTTCCTGCTCCATCAAATCGACTTGCATACTTGACTTTAGCGACACCCCAAACTCTTAAAACGCCTTCCACTGTTTTCGTACGGTCAATTTTCATCGCATCACTATAGTTAAACTTACAGGCATTGCAAGCGCAACCTGGAGGAGGCGAAACGTTTACAAGGTGAGCTTTCAGGGCTTCATTTAGTCGCGTTTTTACAAGGTCTTGGTATTGGGCGATACCAAGCGAAGCTGTGAGGATAACGAGACTCAAGAACAAGATTGACTTCTTTAACATGTTGCTTTCTGTTTGTTGTTGTTGTTTGGCTTATAAAATAGGAAGGCCCTGTGCGGAAGCACAAGGCAGGTACACGATTGGAATTGTCGGCAGTGAGGTCGGAGTGAGTAAAAGTAACGGTAGTGATCGGGCAATATTATGATTAGGTAGCCAGGTTTATCTCCCCGATGCGAAGTCAAATTGCAAGTCGAACATACGTACCCCTTTTAGCAACATTTTTTTAAGAGATAGATTCGCGAATATCTGATCATAGCCCGAATCTTCCACAGCCTCGCTCAAGAAGGCATGATCTTCATATCGGCCTCGCTTATCTAACTTGATACGAACGACCATAGCAGAATCGATGCTTTGGCATTCGGAAGCAAGTTGCTGGCGCACAGCCTCATGCGTTTCTGCGTAATTCTTCACGAGTGAATGTTCTACAACAGGAATTTCTGGAGTGCCTGTGTGACTTTGATGAGCAGCTTCGTCTAAAAATCGTAAAGCGTCTCCCTGAAACCATTGCACAAGCATCTGATTTTCAGTATCTGAAGTCTGGGATTGAGCAAAATAATGACCGGCAAAAACGGCGGTAAAAAAGATAGCTAGTATGGCAGGTTTCATAAGACATGTGGTTGGATGACGGTACTATATACAACCAGTCACCGGACAAGTTTCCACACATCTATAAGCCTATTCCTTCTATCGACGAAATGGCCAAATCATTCTATCACTGAATGATAGGGCCAAACAGAATTGCATTGGCCATGAATCGTTCAGAGCCAAGCCAAAACGCTCGGAAGCAAGCCTCATCCAGCATAGCAGTGACAGTTCCTCTCCCTACTCGGTAGGATGCCACACCCGGACTTTGCGCTATCGCGCTCTTGTTCGCTTCGGAAGCATACCCCGCCAACAGTGGCGCATCGGTATACTGATATGGATATCGCGATGAAGGTCCTTTATCCAGCATCGCCTGGCCATTATTTTTAAAAACAGCCTGGATGTCGCGGGTAAATCCAAAGCAGAGTGGATGGCCAAGGTCAAGGTTTACTTCAAAAATAGCGCCTCCAAGCACCTGCGCCCCACGGGCGCGATCGCGCTCTTCATAACTAAGATCATTTGACATCTGACCACGATTGAATGAAAGCTCAAACAGCGCAAGGTTTGCCGAATTAAGCGCATATAACGCGCGCTTCTGTGCGATCACATTCCCTCCCCTGCTGACAAAAGACTTCAGCGCCTCCGAAGAGAGTTCGTTATAATTTCCTCCTGGCATAATCAACGTATTGAATTTATCCAGCTCGCCATCTCGTAGTTTGTTCAAGTCAAGCAAGGTGGCCGGAATCCCCAATCTGCGATCCACATAATACCAAAGTGAACCAGCCTCATAGGAACTGATTCCATCTCCGATCAAGATCGCAACGTTGGGCAGTCTCAGACTTTTCATATCACGAGAACCCAAATCGATCCCCTGAGGGCTAAGGCCATTTTCTACAGAAATAATCTCCAGTTGCAGCCTTTGACTATAGCCTCTGATCATCGTAAGGATGGCTTCAGGGTCGCGCTTCTGATTTTGACTTGGGATAAAAATGGTGCCTGCGGGAAATTTCCGTCCGGCTGCATTGGTGAAAGGCAAGGTCGCCACTTTGCATCGAAGGCCTGCCTGAAGAAGCGAGGCCACTGCCTTTGGAGCATGATACTGGTGGTATGGAATCAGATAACCTACTGTGCTCTCGACAGCAGGTTTAGTTGCATAAATATAAGGCCAATACTCTAAAGCAAGAATACCCGTTTTGAAATTTTTCCTCGAAACTGCTTCAAAAGGCAACCCAAACGCTAGAGGCAAGGTCCAAGCCGAGACATCATAAAAAAGGCTGTCAGCAAACTCAGTACGTTGTTCAAACATGGAAGTAACCAAACGATACTGCGCTTGCGCCGCCGGCACAAACCAGGCTTTATTTTTTTCCAAGATCAAGCTCTCAATTTTCACATTCTCCGTTATTGTTTCTACCTCAATGCGATGCCTTTCCAATAATGCTAAAAACTTACGGGCGCGTACAGGATCGTCGTCATCGGAAAAAACCCAGCCAGCATGCGGGCTCTTTTTACCCAAAATCAAAGCCTCAGTATAAAAGTCCCGTTGATGCTCCAGCAATTCCTTCCGAAGTCCTAACGCGCCTTTTAACGTAGAAAAAGAAGTCGTGAGTTGATTGCGAATGGTAAATGGAAAAGTGAGTAAACCGTTCTCTGTATCCTGGGCATGTCCTCTACTCGAAGCTTGTTCAAACAGTACGCCCACCGCCCCATTCGCATCAGGATAGGTTGAGCCTTTTCCATAATAAAAATCATCAAAACGCTCTTCGGAAAAATAGGTAGAACCGATCGAATCAAGGTCGCGGGCATGATAGCGCGCGAGTTTGCGGGTGAGCTGAAACGTGTTATCAGGAGTAAGCGGATTATTGCGGGAAGGCACTCCCGGCTGAAAGAAATAGGTCGAATTACTGCCCATCTCGTGGTGATCGGTGAGTACATTAGGTTTCCATTCGTGGAATAATGCGAGACGCGCTTGTGACTCGGGATGTTGCGCAGGCAGCCAGTCGCGATTGAGATCAAACCAATAATGGTTCGTGCGACCTCCGGGCCAGGCCTCGTGGAATTCGCGGCTAAGGGGATTACTGGCCGCTTGCAAACTTTGGTGACTATTAACCCAAGTGGCAAAGCGCTGTAGGCCATCCGGATTCATACATGGATCGAGAATGATGATAGCATCATCCAGCCATTTGCGTGTCATGCGATCGCGCGCAGCAGCGAGGTGATAAGCATAGGCCATGGCCGCATGTGAGCCACTCGGCTCATTGCCGTGAATCGTATGACCTTGCCATACCACAACTGGCTCCTCAGATAAATCCACCGACTGACTACGCGAAGGGTCGGACAGCTCCAGATGTCGCAACCGCAGGCTTTCAAGATCTTTTACGTTCCGTGCACTACTGATATACAGCACATATAAGCGACGGCCTTCATATGAATATCCGATTTCCTGAAAAGCAATCCTATCCGACGCATTCGCCAGTTCCCGCATATATATTTCTATTTCTGCAGCAGTAAAATGCCATGCTCCCAGGTCTCTCCCCAATACAGAAACCGGCGTGGGAATTCCAGGATCGTAATCTACGCCAGCGGGAAGGTAATACGATAAAGAAGGCACTTGCTGAAGTTGTCCAAAGCCGGTCAAAGGCATCAGGATGTATACAAGAAAAAGGTATCGGTAATTCATAGTGTTAAATTTAGGCTATTAGCTTTTGGCGGTTGGCTATTGGCATTAATTTTTGATAAAATTATTGTTTTTTATATCATCAAACCCATAGAATGTATCCCAGATTGTCGCAATCGTTGTAGAGACGTTGCAATGAAACGTCTCTACGGGCATTTTTAGGCTAAAAACATCAATCTGGAATGCACCCAACTCGTGGCACTAAACCCACAACTCAAAACCCAAAACAATTATATTGTGGCTCCCCTTCTAGCATTCAATAACAAAGGCATTTACTGCGAAGCGGGTGATTTCTATATCGATCCATGGAAAGCTGTGGACCGCGCGGTTATTACACATGGCCATTCGGATCATGCTAAAAGAGGTATGAAATCCTATTTGGCGCATCGCGATTCTGAGCCGATTCTTCGTTTGCGTTTAGGTAAAAATATCCAGCTCGAAACCGTTGCCTACGATGAGCCTGTGATGATTAATGGTGTAAAAGTAAGCTTGCATCCTGCGGGTCATATAATCGGTTCGGCGCAGGTACGGGTTGAGTATAAAGGAGAAATTTGGGTTGCGTCGGGTGATTACAAAATCGAAGATGATGGCCTTACGCCACCTTTTGAACCGATTCGCTGTCATGCTTTTATTTCTGAAACGACCTTTGGGCTTCCGGTATATCGCTGGCGACCTCAGGAGGAAGTCCTCGCCGCGATCAATGCCTGGTGGGCACAGAATGCTGCCGAAGGGCGGCCCAGCGTCATCCATGCCTATGCACTTGGAAAAGCGCAGCGCCTGCTGCAAAGTGTAGACCCTAGCATCGGCCCGCTGATGACACACAGCACGGTGGAAAATGTAAATGAGGCTTTTCGCGAAATCGGCTGGAACCTTAATAAAACGACACGCATCACAGCGGCACACAAGGCGGCAGACTTCCAGCAAGCGCTGATCGTCGCGCCAGGATCGGCCATCAAAGGCAGGCTGGAAGCAAAGCTGGGCGATTATTCGCTCGGCATGGTGTCTGGCTGGATGGCTCACCGCAAAGGGCGGTTTCGCCGCCCGGCCGATCGCGGCTTTGTCTTATCAGACCACGCCGACTGGGACGGCCTCAATGAAGCGATTCGCGCCACGGGAGCAGAGAAGATTATTCTCACGCACGGCTATGCCAGCGCTTTTGCGCGCTGGCTGCGGAGCCAGGGCTTGGATGCGCAAGTCGAGGCGAGTGAGTTTGAGGGGGAGGAGAATTAGTCATTGATAATTGTTCAGAATAGCTCATATCAGTTAAAAAGAGCCCTTTCTAGTAGGGAAACTAATATTTTACTTTTTGTTTTTTTTCAAAAATTACAATCCACAAAACATCTAAACAACTGATATTTTGACTACATTGGAATCCTTGCCTTAGCACTCCAGAAAACAACCTGCCTGATATTCATTTTCTCAGGCGGTCTCCTCACTTCTTTTTTATAGTTTTTCACTCACTACCTAACGGTTTTTCTTTAGTATGAATCGATTTCTATTCTCTATTCCAATGTTTCTTGGCTTACTTATTAGCTGGAATACATTGGATGCTCAGACCATCAGCAGTTTCCCATACACGCAAGACTTTGAGACATTCTCGACATGTTCGGACGGGTGTGGTGCCAATTGTGTATTACCAGCGGCTTCGGGCTGGGTCAATGCTCCTGATGCTCCTTTTGGAGGCTTGCCGGATAACCTTGACTGGCTCACAGATACTGATGGATCTTCATCTTCCAACACAGGGCCCGATGTTGACCATACACTCGGCACAAATATCGGAAAGTACTTGTACATAGAGAGCAGTTGTGATGGAATTGGACACTCCAACAAATCTGCATTCCTGATCTCTCCAAAGTTTGATTTTACAGGCCTCAATGCTCCCCAAATGGAGTTTTGGTATCATATGTATGGCGCTTCGATGGGGCTCATGCATATCGATGTAAGTATTGATGATGGTGTTACCTGGACGAATGATATCGTTCCTGCCAGAACAGACAATAGAAATGAATGGCAGTTTTGGGATGTGGATTTAAACTCCTATGCAGGTGAAGCGGATGTAAGGATTCGTGTTCGCGGAATTACTGGCACCAGCTTTGGTAGCGATATGGCGGTCGATGATTTCCACTTTTATGACCTTATTCCTGATGACGCTGGTGTGTCTGAAATTATTACCCCTGGTGCTCCAACCTGTACCTTCGGCCTTATTGATGTG
>JBGCFB010000223.1:0-4234 GCA_045106685.1 Bacteroidia bacterium
TTTGAAAATAGTAAAGGCGAAGTCATCGCTTGCGGAAGTGGGCGCTACGCCGATTTGGCGATATTCTCTTTCCATCCCGCCAAGCATATCACCACTGGTGAAGGCGGCATGGTCACCACCGCCAATGAGGAGTTGTATAAAAATCTATTGCGCTTGCGCACGCACGGCATCACCCGCGAGCCGGAGATGCTTACCGAAAAGCCCGGAGGCTGGTATTATGAAATCCATGAGATGGGTTTTAATTATCGTCTGACAGACTTTCAGTCGGTGCTGGGCATGTCGCAGTTGACACGCGCCAAGGCGGGCATCGCCCGCCGAAGGGCAATCGCCAAAGCATATGATGACACTTTCGCAGAAAGTCCAGTCAATATCATCGTACCGCCTCCGCATATCCACCATGCTTATCACTTGTATGTTATTCAAGTGGAGGACCGCAAAGGCTTGTATGATTATCTGCGCACACAAGAAATTTACGCCCAGGTCCACTATGTGCCGACACATCTGCTGCCCTACACGAATGGCAAGCGTGGCGACCTGCCTCACACCGAGCAGTTTTATGATCACTGTCTGAGCTTACCGATGTATGATACGCTGAGCGATGAGGATCAGGAAAGGGTTATTGAGTGTGTTTTGAAATTTTGTGAAGCATAATTGCCTCTTCCTTGCCCAGGCCATAAATGGCCGGGCAATAGTGGTAATAATTTGCGCTAAAGCTCTTTTTATTTCACGAGGCTTTAGCCTCCAAATATTTCAACTATTGCTAGGTCTTTCAAGACCTGGCAGATTGCTCAAATTTCCCCAACAGACCATTTGTCTGCGCCTGAAGTTTTTTCTTAAAGAAGCCCGTCCAGCCCAATAAGGTTCCCTTAAAGCCAAGGGCTTGTCCAGCCCAGCGATGGAGGTCAAAGTGGTCGGTATGGCGAATGATTTTGCCGTCCTTCAATTCAAAACTCGCGTCGATCTTGTTGTGGACTTTGCGATCGGTTTGGCTGAAGTTGTACCAAGCCTCCCAGTGTGCGCTTCCGCTGCTTCCATCTAGTTTGATATTCGATGATTCTACTTTGAAGTCTTTGCCTTTTTGTGAAGAGCAGAGCATCCGCCACATATTGCCCGCTTGCTCACCTTCCAGCACGCCGAAGGCGGGATCTTCAAAACGCACATCAGGATGATAGCAGGCAGCCATCGCCTCGCCGTCGAGGCGGTCAAACGCAGCGTAAAAGTCTTCGATTATATTAGTCATATGTAATTTCTTTAGAATAGATAAGTGCGCCTTCAAGATTATGAAAAACCAAACGGAAAGCCGTTTCTCCTTCTATTTCCACCTTATTAAAAACATGAATACGTGCATAAGAATAAGGCGGCAAATAGGGCGTAGAGACTAAGCACCCACCTCTTTCTATTGCTCGTTGCTCTGCCTGCCATATCCCATTGATTTTATGCTCTAAAGATAAACCGGGGAAGTTGATTCCATTAATCAAAACATAGTTTATAGAATCGGCTGTATTATTCACTAAAAAGGCTTTTACATAAGGCTTCCCACCTTTTTCTCCTTCATGATATTTTGGTACAAATATGCTCAAAACATCAGCCTCAGCATTCTCCTGAATCAACTCACTTACTTCAATGGGACGGACATGAACGAAGTGAGCGGCCGTGTGTTCGGAAGTCGACAAGCTTAGTAGCAAGCTAAAAAGTGATGTAATAAAAAGAGGCATGCTAAAAGGGCATTTTTGATGAACAATTTACAATATAGTGAATTTACACTGTCGCGTCATTCACCGTTTTTTTATCCAGAAAATCCTTGTCTTACAATAATATCAATCCGCCCGTAGAGACGTTGCACTGCAACGTCTCTACAATGTTGTGACCTCAAAAGTCAACAGCCAGTTTCTTCTCCGTACGCTTCATTTTTGATCCAAAAAGTGGTATGCTTGCATAACAGCTAGCCACATTATGTTTTCAACGAATCTATTACTCTCCACAAGTCTTTTTAGCAAGCTCGTATTTGCCGTCGTGCTGATTGCCGGTATTGGGCTTTTTGCATGGCAAATGCGCGAAGTTTTTAAGACGATCCGCCTTGGCCGTAAGGATGACCGCAAAGACCGTCCAGGTCAGCGCCTTAATCAAATGATTATGGTCGCTTTTGGACAGCAGAAAATGTTCAAGCGCTGGATTCCGGCCGTGCTGCACCTGGTTGTGTATGTGAGCTTCCTGATTATCAATGTTGAAGTGCTGGAAATCATCATTGATGGGCTTTTTGGCACGCACCGCGTTCTGGGTGTATTTGGTCCTTTGTATGATGGCTTGATGGCGGTCAATGAGATTCTGGCAGTACTGGTAATTGTGGCTTGTGTGATTCTGCTTATTCGTCGTCAGGTAATCAAAATAAAACGTTTTCAGGGCATCGAAATGACGGAGTCAAAAGGGCTTATTCGCCGCAGAAACTATTCGAAACTTGACGCAGCTGTTATTCTCTATACTGAAATCATTCTGATGTCGGCCTTGATCATGTTCAATACTGCCGACATTCAGTTACACAATATGGGCGAAGGTTCACTCGCAAGCCTGCCCGGGGTTTACCCTGTAAGTAGTTGGCTGGCGAGTATGAATTTCCTTGGTACCAATGTGAGCACCTTGCATCTACTGGAAGGCATAGGCTGGTGGGGACATATTATCGGCATTCTACTCTTTATGAACTATCTGCCGATCTCGAAGCACTTCCATGTGATTATGGCCTTCCCGAATGTCTATTATTCAAATACCGGACTTGACCCTAAGGGCCAACTCGACAATTTGAACCAAATCACAGAAGAGATGAAAGCGGTGCTTGACCCTGAATATATCCCTGTAGAAGACCCTGATGCACCGATCCGATTTGGCGCGAAAGACGTCACAGACCTTAGCTGGAAAAGCCTGATGGATAGTTATGCCTGTACAGAATGTGGGCGTTGTACTTCGGTCTGTCCGGCAAACCTCACAGGCAAAAAGCTCTCACCACGCAAAGTCGTCATGGATGTCCGTGACCGCCTCGAAGAGATCAGGAAATTTGACCTTACGACTAACGATAACGGCGAGGTCATCGCCAATGGTTCTACCGTCGCAGGCGCCGAAGAGGCCGCAGGACACGCGCTGCAAAGCGATTACTACCTCTCAGTAGAGGAACTCAACGCATGTACAACCTGTAATGCCTGCGTCGAAGCTTGCCCTGTCAATATCGATCAGGTAAGCATCATCGTGGACCTTCGCCGCCACCTTATCATGGAGGAAAGCAATATGCCAGAGGAGTGGGGCATGATGTCCAATAACATCGAAAACTCAGGTAATCCCTGGGCGATGCCAGCTGCCAGCCGATTTGACTGGGCAGACTCTGAGTAAAACATGAGTACATGATATCAGCGTGCAGAGTGCCGACATCAGAAGTTCTCCCCACCTCTTATTTCTCTACTCTGAATTCTGATCTCTTAACTCGAAGCATACATGCAACTCCATTATTTATCAGAAGGAAATCTTCGCGACCGACTCTTTATCCAGCAATATGTACATGCGTTTAAGCCGGAGAGCAAAGCTTTGGTGGTGGTTGCTCCTTTTGGAGGAACTGTCCGCGACACGCGTTTTGTGACGAGACGACTTTCGACGCTTTTGAGTGAGAATCTCGTGCATAACAACGCCTTCGTGGCGGCGCAGCGTAGCATGGTGAAGCGTGATGAAAATGGAGGTCTTACGGTTCGAACTGACTTTGTTAAAAAGCTGGTCGACCCGCTCCAGCTTCTGATTCTGGGTGCTGTCGTAGAAGGTGTGTCTGAGGAGGAACTTGTGGAAGGCGAAGCCCTTGTGGGCGCTTTGCGCGAGGTGCTGCCTGTCAGCGAAGTGCTAGTATTTCCTCACAACCCGATGTCCCCACTTTCCAATAAAAGCATCGCAGTAAAGGAGCATTCGGATATCGCAGACTTGCTTGCTGCTTATGAAGAAGAGCACGAAGCCCTGGAATGCGCACTTCGGCTCGCGCCGGTGAGGTTTACTGGGCCTCAGGCGATTATGAAGTAGGGGCGTTTTCGACTTGATCCTTGCTGCTCGATACTTGATACTCTCGTATGTTTTCTGTCGATTGTCATTTAGTTATGACCTAAGTGACCGTACAATATCAGTTTCTACAAAAAGAACAGCACATTCCCCATAAACAACTCCCCACTCCGCCAAAAGCCGCGAAAGATAGGCGAATCAGTCATGTAGACGA
>JBGCFB010000224.1:0-5098 GCA_045106685.1 Bacteroidia bacterium
CGAATTCTGGGGAAAAGGCATCATGCCGGAAGTTATGCCGCTGATATGCAACTATGGCTTTGATGCCCTGGGACTTCATCGCATTGAAGGCTTCGTAGATTCAGACAATCAAAAGTGTAAAAACGCAATGGAGAAAATCGATTTTGTCTATGAAGGAACCATGAAAGATTGTGAAATAAAAAATGGGCAATATGTTAGTGTGGATATATATGCGAAACTACATTAAGAACATGCTTAACTTTGAGTATGAAGGACATCAAGGTTATCGCCTTTGGCTCAGATGATGAAATGTCTCACTCCACGTCAATATTGATATATTTGATCAATTAAGCATTTTTACGATTGGGTTGCTGCCACCTCTGTCAGTTTCCAACCGCTTCATCACAATGCTTAAAGCGCTGACAGAGGTTAGCAACCGATACAAAACTAACCGTGATAATCAATACCAAGCGCTAATAAAAATGGGAAACAGCATTAAAAGGAACATCACTCAATTTGCACTGATTGTATTTAGCGTGATGCTTAGCTTGTATCTGAGTGAGCGAATTGAGGAAAGGAAAGACAAGCGAGAATCAAACGACTTGCTAAGGACAATAGAAGCAGAAGTAAAAGACAACACAAGGCTTGTGAAAAAATGGGCGCCGTACCATCGGGTAATAAATAAGAAATTTGATAGCCTCGCTAACAGTACAGCATTTGTAGCGAAATTTGTAAAGGATAAATCCAGCCTTTTTGACGAGCTATTGACTGCAGGAACCTTTATGGGTAGAATGCCTACGAGTGATGGTTGGGAAATTGCGAAATCTCACCCACTCATTGTGAAGATTGATTATGATAAATATGCTGTTCTTTCCAGGATATACACCCAACAAGGGCTGACCTTTGATCCTGGGATGGAGATGTTCGACTTATATAATTCAAGAGATATCAATAAGGAAGCGGACGCGCAGTCAAATCTACGACTGATGTCAGATCGCTTTAGGGAGCTAGTTTCCCGAGAAAATCAGTTGCTGGATTTTTACAAAGAGGGAGAAGCAATCCTTGGCTTAAAGGATGATAAGGAAGTGGATGAATGAGATGATAAAGTAACAGGCGAATTGCCAAGCCTCCCAGCTCAAATTTATTCGTTCGACAACCTCAAAAAAAGCGATATGAAAACCTTCTTTCAAATAGTAGTCATCGGACTTCTAATGATTGGATGCAAGGATAAAACAGTTGTAAGTAAAACACCTGAATCAACCTCGGCGTCTCTTGAAATTGTAAATAAAAGAATGGCCTACTATAATCAACATAACTTTGAGGAGTTTATAAAACTATATTCAAAGGATGTTAAGGTTTACACCTATCCTAACACATTACTAGGCACAGGAACAGAGAATATTAGTTCTATTTTCAAGCCAAAATTTGCGAGCAAATCTATCCAGGTTGAAATTATAAATCAGATAGATAATGGCAGCCATGTTATTAACCATGAAATAGTTTCTGAAGGCAATACGCAGACAAAGTATGTTTCTATTTACGAAGTTCAAGACGGACTCATCACAAGTGTAAGGTTTGTAAGGGATAATTAATTCCCCGCTATCTTGGATTTCGGGCCAATGATGTCGGCTGGCAGGTAATCCAAGCCATATAGTTTAGTTCCTCAGGCCGAGATTATTCGCATTCCATCGCGCCTTTCCACAAATCCCGACCAGCCTTGAGAAAAGCCTACAACACCAATACCCACCACATGAATACAAGGCTGCAAAAAATACTGACACGAGTTCATTTTGTCACTTTGGCAATAGCAATTCTGAATTCGCTATTCAAACATTTTGCCAACTACAGCCTTTCAGGAAATATTGAAATGGGCGTTGAGGCTTTGGTGGTACTCAGTGGGCTGGTACTTTTCTTTTTCTACTTGAAGCCATTCAAGGGCATAAGCCTGTATTTCTCGGTGTATGCGACAGCCGCTTTTCTATTCATAATTGGCGTCATTTTTCGTGGCATTTTTTGGGCCATCGTGTTGTCTATTCTTCTATTTCCTCTCATTCCAGAGGATACACAATATGAAGAAAATGGAATCATTATAACAGTCCCGTTTCAAGGGTTTCTGGCTCCTTGCTGCTCGTATCAAATAAAGGAACGCCAATTTCTGATATTTGAAAAGGGTTACGGGATATGGAATTTAGAAGGAGAAGGTCCGATTCAATTTGAAACAGTTTCTATTAGTTCAAGTGAAGACGAATTCGAAATTACATATTCAACAACTTTTGATGAAGGGATTATGAAAAAGAAAAGGGTAAAACGCTAGCGAGCAATCAGGTATCATGGGCCTCCCTGACGCTCCTTTTCCGACAGTGCGATGGCTTGGTCAAAACGCCCAAACGCACTTATTTCTTTCCTAATATTCGAATTGGACTTATCCTCTATATATCTGACCTCTTTCTCCATTTTCCCGCTTTGATTGCCATATATATTTGCTTCAGAATTCGAAAGTGAAATTAGCAATCTTAAAAAAAGCAAAATGGAAAATGTAGCACATTCAAAAACACAGACAATCCTTTACACAATGGATTTAGATTTGACAGGTCTAACAGCGTTTGGTTCTGATTTCGATCAAATCATGGATGGTGAAGCTTCTATACCACCCGAGGGAGCAAGGTTTGATATTGAATTTGGAGGAACAATAGCAGGCCCAAAAGTCAACGGAAAGGTTGTTGGAATTGATTACTTAAATATGAGAGCGGATGGTCGAACGAACCTCAATATCTATTTGAAAATAGAAACGGAAGATGGACATAATATATCCGCACAGGTCACAGGCAATGCAAGCCCTAGACCGGATTCAAAAGTAATCGACATACGAGAAAATGGAACCATGTTCACTTCATCAGAAAAATATAAGTGGGTAAATGGGCTACAAGTATGGGCCACAGGAACAGTAGATCGGAATACTGGGAAAATTGAGCTTACCGGCTATGCCGATTAGCCAAAACAGCACATTCTAAAATCTTTAATACGAATCCTAAATAGCTGTTCCAGCTGTTTAGGATTTTTTAGTTATCGTAGGCTCCCAGGAATCTAGGGCCCAAGCTGGAATACGGCATTATCCGGGGAATTTAAAAATCGACATCCGTATAACACCTCCTTACTAGCACGAAGCCTTACCCCTAAAAACCAATTTTCAGCAGCGACAATAAACGTTAGGCGTACATCGCATTCATATACATAGGATTGTGATGTATTGCAAATTAATATATATTTGTTCTATGTATTCTAAAGAATTGCTCAAAGGAACCCTCTCCGCGATCATCCTGAATTTGTTGGCAGAAAATAAAACGATGTATGGTTATGAAATCTTCCAGCGAGTAAAGGAGCTGACTGATGAAAAGATATTACTCAAGGATGGCTCATTATATCCCGCGCTGCAAAAAATGACGAAGGAAGGCCTTCTTACCTATAAGAAAGAGTATATCGGAAAGCGCGTACGGAAATACTACTCGCTCACGCCCAAGGGCAAGGTAGAGAAAGTGAAGTATCTAGAAGAGTTAAAAGACTTCCTGACGACGTTGAATAAGCTTGTTTTTCCTGAACTCAACCTTGTATGAAATTAACCACTGAACAGGAGAAAACCATTGAGGACTTCGTCGATGCTCAGGGCCTCACGATCCCTACACTCCGTGATGATATCATAGACCACCTGTGCTGTGTAGTTGAAAGCGAGTTGGGCAAAAGCGCTCCTTTCGAGCAATTGTTAGACACAGCTATATCGGATCTCGCTCCAAACGGATTGATTGATATCCAACACAAAACCATTTTCTTACTCAACTCCACAAGAATTATCATGATGAAAAGACTTATGTATGCAATGGGGCTTCTGGGATCAATAAGCTTGACTGTCGGGGTAGTTTTCAAGCTACTTCGAATGCCTTATGCCACTGAATTGTTCATGGTAGGCTTCCTGACGCTTCTATTAATTTTTATACCGCTGGTAGCCATTGACAGGTATAAAGTAGCGCTCTCAAAGACGATTTCAGTGAAATTGAAATTCATTTTAGGAGTTATAGCCGCCGTTCTTACAGGCCTTTCAGGCGTATTCAAAATGATGCATTTGCAGGGAGCAGACCTGTTGTTGATAATCGGCGCATTTGTTTTTGCCTTTGGGTTTCTGCCTTTCTACTTCTTCACGATGTATAAGAAATCGGTTTCGTGAAAGTGCTAGTGCCTTCGGCACTCGTTATACATGGAAAACCGAAGTGACTCGAACAGATAAAAGTACGAGATACGCTCAGCGCAAAAGTTGAGCAATCGCCCCGCAGGTATTGCGGGGCAATTGGCATAGCAGCATCAAAACATATTTTAGGGGTTAAAGGCGTATTGCGTGTACTTGCTCATGTCAGAGCTTAACGCCATTCAGCAACAGTTAAACACCCCTAAATCGTACAATCACATGCTATCAGATTTTGCCATTGTGGCAAGCATCATTATTGGATATTTTATCAGTATCTCCCTCGTCACGACTACTTTTTATAAGAGTCGCGCCAATAACTTCCTATCGCTGTCGCTCTTCTTGCTAGCAAGTCAGATGCTATTAGAGTGGCATGGTCCAGAAAATAAGTTTTTGAGTTTCTTGTATTTCATCAATTTTGATCTGGTCATTGGCGTAATTCTATTCACCTATTTTTTAATTCAAATTCAGTATCAGCCCTTTAAAAGAAGCTGGTATAAATGGCTGTATGTGCCAATCGTTTTTTCTGTGGTTGCGGAGGCGATTTTTCACCTAGACACTATTTTCCATCTATATGAATCCAATTTTGCTGAAATAGTAGTGTATATAAAAGATAATGTATCCCTAGGCCTTAATCTGTTTTTAATCATATGGGGAAGGATTTTAATAAAAAAAGCCCAAGCTATTTCAGATAATAAAAAGCGATGGTTACTCAGATTCAACCTGTTCCTTCTTCTCTTTATGCTAAGTTGGCTTTTTGCCAGGATAGAATCGCATGTATTCGATTCGGAATATGCTTTCTATATTCCAGGGATAATCATTGCTGTTTTGTCGTGGTGGATATTGTATTATGGTATTTTCAGATTACAAATAGTCGTTCAAAAAGAT